>JARIHJ010000050.1 GCA_029288335.1 Candidatus Saccharimonadota bacterium | reverse complement strand
ACCACCGAGATCTACACTTATGCGATCGTCGGCAGCGTCAGATGTGTATAAGAGACAGCCTTTGTTGAGGTGAGCAGTAATGGTTCTTTTCAGATCATCATTTAGCTCAGCAGGTTGAGCGATCGTTGGGTCACTCAAGTGAGTTATTAATTCTGATGGCGGGATGATTCGTTGGCTCGGGTCTTCGCGGGCGAGGTAGCTCGGTACCCAGTAGACCTGTGCCACACCGGTGAAAACGTCTTTGTAATCATTGATGATGTAGTGCTGGCGCTTGTTGTGCAAGCCTTCGTAAACGACGATGAGCGGCTGCTCTTTGTCGGCAGCCATTTCGAGTGCGACACTCATCGCGCCGCGAATTTTGTCGACGGTGTGGGCGTAATCGGTGTAGAGGTTTGGTGCAATTTGCTCCATCCGGCGGCTTAGGCCCGGGAATCTATTAATAATTCCGATAATTTGCTCGAGCGGTTTTTGCGTTAGCTGCTTGGTAGCTTTAACTGCGAGCCAAGCGTCGAGGCGGTTGTAGCGGCCCTTTAGCGTTAATTTTTCAATTGCCGGGTCGGATGAATCCATAACCGCGTAGTGGTCACTCGGCTCTAGCTGCAAATAGCCAGCGTCCTCTTGCCAAATCTCCAGCCACTCGGACTGCTTAATGAAATCGCGGAAGGCTGCCTGATAGCTCTCGCGCGTCGGGTAAATGTCGTGGTGGTCCCAACTGACGCCGCTGATAATGCTGACGAATGGCTGGAACGCTAGGAAGTTCCGGTCAAATTCGTCGCACTCATAGACGAAATATTCGCTGCCTTCGGCGAATTCACCCATATCGCCAAAAGCCAGCTTGGCGCCAACATTGTAGCCGATCGGCACGCCAAGCTGCTTAAACAGCCAGATAACCATCGCCGTAGTGGTACTTTTGCCGTGCGTGCCGGCGATGGCGATGAGCTTTAAATTTTTATCCGTTATGATTTGATTCAATAGCTCGTCACGTTTTGACGTTTTGATGCTGTGCTCGGCGCAAAATTTAAGCTCTGGCGCATCGGGATTTTCCATTGGTAGAGCGGAAGTATAGACAAACCAGTCGATCGGATTTTTAGCATGCGCAGCCGTGATTTGTTCGTAGTTCTGACCAATCGTTATGTCACTAATACCGTGCTTCTTAAGATATTGAATATACTGCGAATCTTGCTTATCAGAGCCGGAGACTTCATAGCCAGCCTGACGAGCCACCAGCGCCAGCGGCCCGATGCCCGTGCCGCCAATTCCGCTAAAAAATACGTGCATAGGTTTAATAGTAAACAGTGGTTAGGCAAGTGTAAACAGCATATAATCTTAATCAGTATGAACAAAGGTGAGCTACACCATCGGTGGCGCTATATTCGGCGGTTTCGGCCGCGCTACTTCGTAATTCTATTCATCATTAGCGCCGTGATTTGCCTGTTCGCGCTGAGAAGCAATTACTCGCATATGGTGTACTTAAGGAATCAGGTTTATGCCGCCGACAAGAGCGGCCAGGGCGTCGTACCAGCCATCCAAAAATTGCAACAATATGTGACCAGCCATATGAACACCGATTTAACCGGCGGAAACGACAACATTCACCCACCGATTCAGCTGAAATACACCTACGACCGCGCGCGCGAAGCCTCGATTGAATCGCCCGATCAGAATAATTTCTACACCGAAGCGCAGAATTATTGCCAAGCCGAATATCCGGTCGAGTCGTCGTTATTTGTCTGGCAAAGCTACGTGGCCTGCGTCCAGAATTATCTGAATAGCCGCAATATTAAAGTAGGCGCGCCAGTCAGCAATGTCTCGCCGTCGATCTATGAATTTGATTTTGCGAGCCCGAGCTGGTCGCCGGATTTGGCCGGCTGGAGCCTGGTCGCGACGGTCCTATTTTTTGTCCTAGCGGTAGCTTCTAAACTAACTGATTGGCACTACAAGCGTATCCTGAAGTAGCCCTAAGGGCTTAAGGAACTTTTGGAGTAGGTGAGGTGGTGCCGGTGTTGGTGCTCGAGCTGGTAGAGGTGTTAGTGCCAGTTGGCTGAGTTTTGCCAGTTTGAGTGGATTGAGTGCCGGTGCTAGAACTGCTAGGGCTGCTGGTTTGCGCTTGGTTAGGATTACTAGCTTGCGGCGTGCTGGTAGAGCAAACGCCATTAGAGCTAGCTAATTGGCTAACAGCTTGCGCAGCGCTACTACTGGGGTCCAGATTGTCCCAGAGAATGACTTGACCTCTGTTAAAGACGATTTGGTTAGTGGCGTTCGGGCTAACACAGGCTAGCGGTGCAACGGTGACGTTCTGATCGCCAGGTTTAGAGGTTAGCACCGAAGCATTAGAAAGCACCAAATAGTTGAAGCCCGCATCGGTAATTTTGCCGTAGTAGTAGCTTGGCCCGCTGGCATT
>JARIHJ010000049.1 GCA_029288335.1 Candidatus Saccharimonadota bacterium | reverse complement strand
GATAACATCAGCATCAACTTCTTGCGAAGTGCCAGGGTTGACCGCCGGGATCACTAAGCCGGAGTTAAAGCCAGCCAGCCCCGCCTGATAATTAGCTTCAATCTCATCCGCCGACAGAGCCCGGTTATAAATCTTCACATCATCTAGGCTCCCGTTTAGAAATCCAGCGCTAGTTGAGTAGGAGCCGAAGAACATAGTCGCGGCAGTATTAACATTATAATTACCACCGTTGCTATTCGAATTTATTAGTGTCCCATCTTGGTAGAGCTTTAACCCAGAACCATCTCTGACGCCAGTAATCATATGCCAATTTCCATCGCTGATATTTGTACCAGCTACTGCGGTTTGAGCCGATCCATTCGCAACTCGGAATACTATTGGCGCACCACTATTATTAATATAAAAATTATATCCAGCGTTATTCGTACCAGCAGTCTTGTTGTCTATGATAGAAGCATAGCTACTGTTTGGCGTAGTATTAATCCAAAATGACACTGTAAAAGGGGCAGTCCCAAGATTGTTATAAGTTCCGCTGCCGGATAGTCGTATGTAATTGCTTGAGCCATTAAACTGCAAAGCGCCGTTGATCTTGCCCTGGGCCCAAGATGGGCTATTAACAGCCGTGCCGTTGTTATTGTTTGCGGTGGCATCGTGGACGGTGTCGCCGGCACCCTCATTCATCGGCCAGTAGCCGACGAGTCCTGCCGGCTCGACGTACAGATTAATACTGTGCTGGAGTTCGGCTACAAAGCCAGCCCCCAGCTTGTAACTGCCACCAGCGCCATTGCCAATCGCCGCTTCACCACCGCTATCTGTTAACTTGTAGTCGCTCGAACCGACACTGCCCCCAAAGCTGTTCCCTACCGTCGGCTGCAACTGATAATCCGGACTCTTCAGAATATCCGCGCTAGCTGAATGAGTAATTATAAGTAAGGCCGCTGCAACCAGAGGCGCTACAGCTACTATTAAGCGCAAAGCGCTACCATAATTTTTGTATCCTCTCAGCATAACCATATTCTAACACGGCTCCGTCCCTAAAAATTGATAGCCAAAACAGATTAAGCTAGAATACATAGGATGAAGGGTGATTAGCTCAGTTGGCTAGAGCGCTTCCTTGACGTGGAAGAGGTCAGTGGTTCGAGTCCTCTATCACCCACCATAAAAAATAACCCTGAGTTTGGGTTTATTTTTTTATAAACTAGAGAAAATGGGTATCACCCCACGGCTGTTCACCCCTATTAGGGCATTAATTACCCACGAATATTAATCATTCTTTGAGTTATCAAACCATTCAGGTGGGTTGACAAGCATTATCTCGCCTGCTAACATCTACCAGTTAAACAAAGGGAGTTGTATTAGTACCAGCAAACCTGAGGTGCTGGCTGGGTTCGACTTGTTCTACGAAGAACTGGTCGCCTACACTAAGCCAAGCGCGCGCGTTAAGCGCTGCAAACCAGCACTAGCAAACTAGCAATTTGTAACGCTTACAAAGCCACTCGAATCTCTTCTAAACCCGAGTGGCTTTTAGTTTTCCCACAAAAATTAGTAAGTTTTCCACTAGCTTTATTAATAGCGATATAGCAATATGTAGCTATGGTTTGTATATATTGTCAGGACCCTACACGAGTTATCAACTCTCGGCCGCAAAAGCGGTTAAACCAAGTTTGGCGTCGCCGGCGCTGCCAGACTTGCGGCGCTAGCTTTACTACCCACGAAAGACTAGAGCTAGCTAATGCCCTAATGGTCAAAAATGGCAGCAAACTAACACCCCTAGAGCCAGCTAAGCTGCTAATCAGCCTCTATAAGAGCTGCCAGCACCGTACTAACGCCGCCAGCGATGCCAGCGCCCTGGCTGACACCTGCCTTGCCACGATCCAGCATCGCACCTCTAATGGCATAATCGCAAAAACCGACCTGCAAGCAATTATCCAAGAGGTGCTAGGTAATTTTGACCAAGCAGCCAGCACCCACTACCAAGCCTTCCACCAAGCTTAGCTAACCTTCTCGCCACTCTCCCTAACTACGGCCTTTTCGGTAACGTCAAACTTGCTCAGGTACCAGCCAAACATAAGCCTAGTCTGGGAATACAATGCCGCCAGCGCACTGTAGGCTACGGTCGTAACCGGCAAGTAGATCCACTGCAACACCATCCATAGCGTCCGGCGGCGTTTATAGCGTGCTGGCCGTGGTGGCAGCGTTTTTATACACAAAAACAGCGCCGAAATGCCACCAATCAGAGCTACATCCTGGACTCGGCTAGCCACTAGCGGCAGTTCATTGGCGGCAAACGACTGGGAATTGAACAAAGCTGGAATGAAACCAGCGCCAAGCGATAATAGCGGGCCAACCGCCCAGCTAACGTGGCCTTCGAATAAGCGGAAAAATTTCGCCATTAGGTCTAGTTTGGGCACCTTGTTCTTGTGAAAGAACCCCTGATCCGCAAAATAAGCGATATCCGACGCGCCGTAAGTCCAGCGCCGTAATTGAATAAATTGGGCTTTCAAGGTTCCCCACAACGTCTCTGTTAACACCGCATCCTGATAGATGGGTAAATAAAGCGGATAAACCCGATAATTACCATTAAACCTAAAGTAGGAGCGCCAGAACTGATGCCCATCCTCGACGATGGTGCGCGTACTCCAAAAGTCAGTCTCGATCAGCGAAGCCATACCCTGGGCGTGCGAGCTAAAATTACGCAAAACGTGCGGTCGCAAGGCTAGCATTATGCTCGAAAAAGAATTACCGGTTGCTACTACCCGCATCGGCGCCGGCGCATCCCAGATGTTATTGGTGTACATAGCTACCGGCTGGAAAGACGCCCTCACCGGATCCTCGCAATTACAGTAGGCATAAGTCAGCACCGGCAGGTAGTAGCGATGCGGCCGGTTATCGGCGTCTAGGCTTGTAACTATTACTTTTATTGGGTCGATCTTCTGCTCTTCTAAGTACTTCTTTAGCTTCCAGCCGGCGAAAGTGATATTGCCGCCCTTACCTATAATCTCACCGGGTAGGCCCTTGGGATGCTTTATGGCGGCGACATACATAAAATTATCTCTGTACTGTTCGATTAGCTCGCGAGCCTGTTTTTCAGTCGCCTCACCACCTCGCTCTTCGTAGGCCAGTATTAAGATTATTCGTTTAGTGTCGTAGGCAGAGTTAATCACCGATTCGATAGTCGGCTCTAGTATCCTGTCTCTTATACACAT
>JARIHJ010000013.1 GCA_029288335.1 Candidatus Saccharimonadota bacterium | reverse complement strand
TGATGGCGTCACTGACACGATTAGTCTTACTAGGGGCGTGCCCACTGGAGCGGTTAGCCAGCGGCTGGCTCAGGAAATACGCGCTACATCGAGTACCTACGGCCAGAGCACGCCTTATGCTGTGAGGTTCCCGGGTGGGCCCGGCACCGGTGGTGGTACTACGGGTGGCGGTGTAGGTACACCTTAGAGGCGAGGAGTTTTGAGGGCTAGGTCTTGCGGATTACGAGGAAAACTCTTCCTGAATATGTCAAATTACCAGCGTTAGCGTTATAATTAAATCAAAATGGCAACATACAAAGTGATCCAGGATATCGAGGCCGAGGACAAGCTGCTCGGACCACTGACGCTGCGGCAATTCATCTACGGCGCGGTCGCGGCGCTGTGTGGCTATTTCTGCTTCGTCGGCTTCGCCAAGCATGTTTATATCCTGCTGCCGGTGTTTTTGCCAATTATGTTAGCGGCGGGCTTCTTCGCTTTCCCCTGGGGGCGCGATCAACCAACCGAGGTCTGGGCGCTTGCAAAAGTCCGCTTCCTGCTGCTGCCACGCCGGAGAATTTGGGACCAAAGTGGCGCCAAGGAACTAGTAACCGTTACCGTGCCTAAAAAAGTCGACCATAATTACACCGACGGCCTATCGCAAACAGAGGTAAAGAGCCGCCTTCAAGCCCTAGCCGATACGATTGATAGCCGCGGCTGGGTGATCAAAAACGTCGACCCGACTGAGGCCAGCACTATGGGTATACAACAATCTGACCGGCTGATCGATGTCTCGGGCCTACCCCGAGAGGTATCGACAGATAATCTTCAACCGAGCGATGATATTATGGACGAATCCAACCAGACAGCCGAGCACTTCGACCAGATGATAAACTCGGCCGAAGCCAAACATCACCAGCAACTGATGCAAGTAATGTCCGGCCAGAAGCCGCCAGTTACGCAGATGCCACCAAAGCCGCCAGAGAACCTATGGTTCCTCAATCAGTCGGCAAGCAATCAACCCGATGCCAACGTCATCAATCCTGCGGATACCGAGGAGACCGCGGCACCAATCAACTCCGCTGAGGAGCAAGCCTTGGATGAAGAACTGAAATCCCGCAAAAAAACGCCGCAAGTTGCCAGCAGCCACCTCCGTACCATTCAGCCACCCTCAGCTAAGACCGACACGAAATCCGACGAGCCGCCCCAGGGCAGCAGATCTAACATTCAAGATACAAATATAGACGACAAACAGGCAAAAAATGCTAAAATAGAGCAGTCAAGACGAGCCGTCGAGTTGGCTGAGCTAGCGAACAATAACGACCGTAATATTGCTAGCATCGCCCGCGAAGCTCATAAGGATGAGGACGAGGTCGTCGTAAACCTGCATTAACAGAAAAATGGTGGGAAATGAATCCACAAAATCCAACTAATAACCAACTAGGCCAACCAGTTCTACCAGGCATGACCGCAGCAGCGTCGACGCCAGCAGGAATGGTCAACCCCGCCGCTCCGGGTCAAGCCGCCGCGCCAGTACCGC
Organism: Candidatus Saccharimonadota bacterium; assembly: GCA_029288335.1. Lineage (GTDB taxonomy): Bacteria > Patescibacteriota > Saccharimonadia > Saccharimonadales > UBA4665 > JARIHJ01. Next base: position 1,465 of record JARIHJ010000013.1, on the reverse strand, counting down.
GCAGCAACCCCGCCAGCACCCAAAACACCCTGCAAATCGCCGAAATCCGCGACGGCATCGTGATTATGAACGACGGCAGTTTCCGCAGCGTGATTATGTGCAAATCAATCAATTTCGACTTGATGAGCCAGCAGGAGCAAGAAGGTGTCGAGCTTGGTTATCAGCAATTTTTAAACTCGCTGGACTTTCCGATCCAGATCTTTTTGCGTTCATCAAAAGTCGACTTAAATCCATACGTCGAAAAACTCGATAAAATCCGTTCCGAGCACGACAATATGCTGCTCGCGATGCTAATGGAAGATTACATCGCCTATATTGAGGAACTGGCTCAGCAGGTAAACATTATGGATAAGCGCTTTTACATCGTGGTGCCGTACTACACCGTCGCTAGCAACTTGCCCGGCAGCCAGAAAAAGGCTAGCGCTGGTGGTAGCAGCAAGAGTTTTGTGACCGGCCTAGCCGCGCTACTAAACCACAAGGAAACCCACGTCGTCGTCAACGAAGCAGCGCTCGAGACTGCCAAAACCGAGCTCCGGAACCGCGTTCAGGCCATCCTGAACGGACTAATGCAGTGCGGTGTCCAGGGCTTGCCGCTTGATACTCAGGAGTTAATCGAGCTTTACTACGACACTTATAATCCAGACACCGCTACTCGCCAGCAATTGAAAGATTTTAACGGTATGACGGTCGACGTGGTGACAAAAGGCCAGGGCCAGGCATCCCAAGCCCACCTACAGGGAGAATTGCGCTAATGGCCTTGGGTAAAAAGACTCCGCCACTAGATCCGGTCGCCATCGCCCAGGCTCAACGCGCCCGCGAGGAGCAAGAGGTCAGCGCTGCTTTTCAAAAGGGCATCACCGCCCTGCGCGACTTTATCGCCCCAAGCAGCATCGAACTTTTCAGCGATTACTTTCGCATCGGCACCCGGCTCGCCCGGACTTATTACGTCTATGGTTACCCGCGCCAGCTCTACACCGGCTGGATGGGCAGTTTGGTCAATATCGATGAAGTGATGGATTTGTCGATGTTTATTTACCCAGTAGAGAGCCAGGTCGTCCTGAAGAATTTGCGCAAAAAAGTGACTCAGCTGGAAGCCGGTATCCAGATCGACCAGGAAAAAGGCCGCGTGCGCGATCCGGGCAAGGAAGCTGCCGTCCAGGACGCCGAAGAAATGCGCGACAAACTGCAGGTCGGCGAGGAGCGCTTCTTCCGCTTCGGGATGTATTTCACAATTTACGTCAGCAGCCAGGATGAAATGGAGTTTGTTAGCCACAAGATCGAAACGATGCTCGGCCAGCAGCTGGTGTTTTCTAAGCCAGCCACCTCCCAACAGGAGCACGGCCTTAACTCGACCATGCCGCAATTTGAAGATCAACTCCAAATCCGCCGCAATATGTCGACTGGCGCACTTTCGACCACTTTTCCGTTTACTAGCGCCGACTTGACACAGGAAAACGGCATTCTC
>JARIHJ010000102.1 GCA_029288335.1 Candidatus Saccharimonadota bacterium | reverse complement strand
GGGCGGCAAGGCCGGCTTATTCGGCGGTGCCGGCGTTGGCAAAACCGTGCTGATTCAAGAGTTAATCAATAACATTGCCAAATTCCACAGTGGTTATTCGGTCTTTGCCGGCGTCGGCGAGCGCACTCGCGAGGGCAACGACTTATATGGTGAAATGACGGAATCCGGCGTTATCAAAAACACCTCACTAGTCTTCGGCCAGATGAACGAACCGCCGGGTGCGCGTTTGCGCGTTGGCTTGAGCGGCCTAACCATAGCCGAGGGCTTCCGCGACCAAGGCAAGGATACGCTACTGTTTATTGACAATATTTTCCGCTTCACCCAGGCCGGCTCGGAAGTCTCTGCCCTGCTCGGCCGCTTGCCGAGCGCCGTCGGCTACCAGCCGACCTTACAACAGGAAATGGGCGCTCTGCAGGAGCGGATTACTTCGACGCGCGAAGGTTCAATTACTTCAGTTCAGGCAGTTTACGTGCCGGCTGACGACTTGACCGACCCAGCGCCGGCTACGACGTTTGCCCACCTGGACTCGACCATTACCCTTTCAAGAGCGCTGACTGAGATAGGTATATATCCGGCAGTCGACCCGCTCGACTCGACGTCGAACATCTTGGACGCCGAAATTGTCGGCGAGGAGCACTATCAAGTTGCCCGCGAAGTCCAGCGCGTCTTGCAGCGCTACAAAGATCTGCAGGACATCATCGCGATGCTCGGTATGGAAGAATTGTCAGAGGAAGACAAACAGCTGGTTGGGCGCGCTCGCCGCGTCCAGCGCTTTTTGAGCCAGCCGTTCTACGTCGCCGAGCAGTTCACCAATAACCCCGGCCAATACGTCAAACTAGCCGACACTATTCAAGGTTTCAAAGAAATTTTAGGGGGTAAGCACGACGACAAGCCGGAATCGGCATTTAACTTAAAAGGTAAAATTAGCGACGTTAAAGTGAGCAAGTGATGTTTGTTAGCGAAGCCGATATGAATGATTGCGTAGAGGTCGCCCGCAAACTTGCTAATAAGCTAAATGTGGATCTGTTAATTGGCGCGTCAGGAAAGCTGGTGGTTGGTGCTGTGACACAGGGCCCATTGCAGCGATTTAGGCGTCCGCTGCCTATTATCGAATTTACCTCAGATGTAGAAGTTGCCGGTCTGCCGGAAGGAGGCTATGCCGAATGATCCATTTGCAGCTGGTAACTCTTAAGGGTGTAAAATTCGACGACGAGGTTTATGAGGTGAGCCTGCCAACTATGGATGGTATTATCGGTGTATTGCCGAAACATATGCCGCTAATCAGTGTTGCCACTAGCGGTGTGGTGGCCGTTCGGCGCAATCCGCGTGATTCTGATGCTGCCAGAGAGTTTTTTGCGATTTCTGGTGGCGTTATAGAAGTGGAACACGATTTACTAAAAGTCATCGTAGACGAAGCTGACCACGCCGACGACATCAATCAGGCTGAAGCTGAAGCCGCTCATCAGCGGGCTCTAGAAGCGAAATCCCAGGCCAAAGACCAAGTTAGCCTCGATAAGGCCCAAGCGTTGATTGAACGCACTGGCGCTCGCCTAGAAGTGTCTAATCTGCGGCGTCGCCACCAGCGACGCTAGCAAACATTATGTTTGGACCTCGCCTTCGGCGAATAGTAATACCTCCCGCGGAAACTATACCAGTCGGCATTGAAGCTAGCCGGCAAGTTATTGACACGCTTGGCTTTGATACCGCTAAAGAGAGACATTTGCAGGATTTATTCTCGCCGCTGCTGTGCGATGTAGCAAAAACCAGATTGCAAGAAGGCACTTTGTTTAATCCGCCTGATTACGGCAAAAAAGCTAAAATTCGCGACGCCGCGAGTGCGCTTGCCCGCATTATGGCCCGAGCTCGGACCTGAAGTTTTCCACACTTATCTCCTCTGTAAATTTACCCTGCCAAGCGTTAGCGCTTTACAAAGCTGATAATTAAGGGTACTATTCGATTATTAACTAATAAGTGGAGGGTTCCATATGTTTCCAAAACAAAAGGTGGGAAACGTTTTTGCCGTGTTGCTCGCGGAGTTTCTCGGCACCGGCGTGCTGACTTATGTAGTCTTGAGTATGCAGCACTCAAGCATCGGCGTGCCGTATTTCATTGCTGTTGCCGCCGGCCTGGCGTTAGCAGCCGCTACATTTATGTTCGTTGGCAGGTCCGGCGCGCACTTAAACCCAATCGTGACGCTTGGGCTGGCTCTAACCCGCCAAGTCAAGCTAGCGATCGTACCGCTATACTGGGTAGCCCAGTTGTTCGGTGCGTGGGTGGCTTACGAATTGTTCCAGTACCTATTCAGTCAGCCGGTTCAAGCTCTTTACGAGCGGCAAGCTGGTTTTGACGTTAAGGTTTTTGCTGCTGAAGCGGTTGGCACACTAGTATTTACGCTAGGCTGGGCCGCAGCCCTTCACCGGGCGAAGACCAGCCACGCTTTTGCTGGCTACGTCGGTGTAGCTTTTGCCGTTGGCGTGTTGATCGCTACGGTTGGCAGCTTCGGCCTATTAAACCCAGCACTGGCTCTCGGTACACGCGCTTGGCACATTTGGAGCGGCGCGGCTTGGGGCACTTACGTGCTTGGCCCTGTGGCCGGCTCGGTCGTTGGTTTCGGTTTGTACGACCTGTTCTTCAGGAACGGTGCAACGGGCTTAAGAATGCTTAGCTTGGCTGGTGCCACAACTGGCGGTTCCGTCAGAACTAGTACCACCAAAAAGACTACGGCTAAAAGAACAACTTCGCGCAAAAAGCGCTAATAGTTCTAGTTCATAACGCTGCAAAAAACTCCCTGGATTTATCCGGGGAGTTTTTATGTTGTCGCCAAACTATCGTCGGCTGCCGTACAAATTTCGCAGTTTTCCTGCTCGGCAAACTCGGTAAACCATTGCTCTGTTGCCTTCCACCATGGCTCCAAGTCGTGAAATGCGACCAGATCCGCGGCTTGGCGCAGGAGCCAGCCCTTCCGGCCGGTAAAGTGAAACCTGCCCCAATCCACCGCCGCCCAGTTTGGCCCGGCTGGAATTATGCTAATCGGCTGCTTTGGCTTGTAGCGCTCTAGCTCTTCGCCAGCTAAATCTCGCTTTAAGTTGTTCACGACAAAACTAGCATCGTAGAGCGCGGTCTGCGCCATACCGGAATATGGCGTGGCGGCATTGTCACCGATGACGTAAATCTCATCTTCGGCTTTCATAAATTCGTCCACGAGAACTTTGTGCCGGTCGTTAACGGCAAATTTGTTAGCCTCAAAAAACGGATTATTAGCCATACCAGCCGTCCAAACGACAGTGTGGCTCGTCAGCGGCTTGCCATTAATCGTCAGCGCGTCGGCCGTTTCGCCCTGCACTGCCTGGCCGAGGTATAACTTAATGCCTAGTTTTTTTAGCTGGCGGCGAACGGCACGGCTTGTGCTTGTCGGCGAGCGCGGCAGCAAACGCGGTGCAGCTTCTATGAGATCAATATGAATTGCCCGGTGTTTTACCCCGTGATTGGCTATAATTTTTTTCATATAGCCCGGTAAAGCGCCGGCGAGCTCGATCCCGGTTGGGCCGGCACCGACGATGACGTAGTGTTTATCGGGCGCGTGCTCGTCTGTCAGCTGCTTGTGGAGCTCCGCCTTAAATTCAGCCGCTTCTTCCGGCGATTTGATACCATAGCTGTACTCCTGTAGCCCCTTTATGCCGAAGTAATTTGTGACGACGCCGAGGGCCAGTATCAAAATGTCGTAGTTTAACTTTTGTCCGTCGTTGGTTTCAATTGCCTTAGCTTCGCGGTGAAGCCTTTCGGCTTTGGCTTTTAGGAATGTGATGTTTTTGCCGGCGAAAATGTCGCGCAATCGAATGCTGGTTTGCGTGCGCAAGCCGCCAGTCGCGGTGTGATAAAGTTCCGGATAGTAGCGAAAATGCTCGTGCTCCGAGACTAGCGTAATTTCAAAGTCTTCCGGCCGTTTGGCTAGTTCCAGCGCCGCTTTGACGCCGCCGAAGCCGCCGCCCACAATCAATATCTGTTTTGTCATTTGTTCCCTGTTAATTTTTACTTTACAAGCCTAGTTTAGCATAACCGGCTTGCGAAAGCTAGCAGGCTAGCGCTACACTTGAACTCGATGGATCTGAAAGAAATATTGCGCAAGGCTGGCTTTCACGGCGAAATTAAAGATGATACGGCTACGCTCGATTTTTATAGTCACGACGCTAGTATGTTTGAGCTTAGGCCCAAGCTGGTGGTGATGCCAGAAAGTGCTAGCGACGTCGAGTTACTCGTCAAGTTTGCTAGCGACAATAAAGTTTCGGTGACGGCTCGCTCGGCTGGCACTGATATGTCTGGCGCAGCTATCAATGACGGCATTATCTGCGATTTCAATGAGCATTTTACGAAAATTGAAAAAGTTTCGAGCGAGATGGCGCAGGCGCAGCCGGGCGTCTTTTACCGCGATTTTGAAAAAGAAACGCTGAAGCATAAGGCGCTAGTGCCCAGCTATCCGGCTAGCCGCGACCTCTGTACCATCGGCGGGATGGTCAACAACAATAGCGGCGGCGAAAAATCGCTCGAGTTTGGCAAAACTGAAAATTTTGTTACCGAGCTGAAGTTTGTCTTTGCCGACGGAATTGAGCGGGTAGTTAAGCCACTTAATAAACTCGAACTCACTAAAAAAATGAGTCAGAAAGATTTCGAGGGCCAAGTATATAAGCAAATTTTCGAGCTGGTCGACAAGCATTACGACAAAATTAAAGCGGCAAAACCGAAGGTCAGCAAAAACTCGACCGGCTACAATTTGTGGGACGTTTGGGACCGTGAAACTGGCGTATTCAATCTCTGCAATTTGATTGTCGGCGCGCAAGGAACGCTCGGATTTGTGACCGATATTCATTTTAAATTAGTGCCCGCGAAAGCCCATTCTGGCCTGCTGGTTTTATTCTTAAAAGACATTGACGACCTCGGCGAAATTATTCCAAAGACTCTAGAATATAAGCCAGCTACTTTTGAGTGTTTTGATGATGCGACACTTCTTCTGACGATGAAATTTATGCCGTACTTCCTAAAAATGCTCGGAGCCAAGAAATTTATTCACCTGCTAATTAGCCTGATTCCTGACGGTTTGCAGTTACTTAGAGGCATCCCGAAAATGATTTTAATGGTGGAATTTAACGGTGATACTGAAGATGAAGTTCGCGAAAAAATCAAAAACCTCCACCGCGAGCTAAAACGTCACCGCGCCCGTTATGAGATAAATGGGTTTGAGGAAGACGCTACCGAGGGAAGATCAGAAAAATTCTGGATAATGCGCCGGCACGCTTTCAATTTGCTCAGAAGCAAAGTTAAGGAAAAGCACACCGCTCCATTTATAGACGACTTGGTGGTCAATCCGGAATATTTGA
>JARIHJ010000020.1 GCA_029288335.1 Candidatus Saccharimonadota bacterium | reverse complement strand
TTACTGGTCCATACCAGACGTTTACTTTTGACATATCAATCTCCCTTTTAATTTATTAATTGCCACAACTTGTTACTAGCATTTCTGCGTCGGTCGCGCCGCCAACTTGTTCTCGGATGTTAGTTCTCATGATTAATCGGTGTGCGGGAGATCGCGCAGGTAATCCTCGCGCTCCTCTTCTAGCTCTGGGGATAGTTCAGTCACTGTAGCTTGTGCCACCACTCGTGCAATTTCGTTCTCAGTTTTCTCCCTCTGAAGAACGCGCTCCTGCTCAACTAGAGCGGCAAATTCTTCATCAATCATGGCCTGAGAAGGATCAATTAGTCCGCGATTGTCCGGGCCTCTTCCTGGGAACATTACAAGATTATCTAATGTCGATTGTTCGCCTGGTGTATACATAAACTTCTCCCTTGAATTTAAAAAGCTTCCTGGTCGGAAGCCTGCTTTTTGGGCTCATGCTGGCGGTTATTTCCGCGAGGCTCCGACTATAGCGAAGCATGAGTCCTTAAGGCCTAGGATAATAATCAACTGCTTCACTAAAGTTTCCACTAGTAGCCCATACTACTAGCCAGCTTTTTGGTTGTCAAGCTTGGCGAGCTTGTAGGCGGCGGCGCGCTCGGCGGCAAGACGCGTGAGCTCAGGATCTTCGTCACGGTTAACGAATCTCATTGCTTCTGCTAGCAGCGGATGGACGCTCGCGACTTGGTCGTGCATTGATTTGACTAATTTACGGTAGCCGGGATGGCCTTGCGGACTGGTGCGTAGTTCGTGGAAATGAAAGGCCTCACGAGCGTTATAGGTTACCTTCCAGCGCATTCTGTGGCCGAGTAGCGTGGCGTATTGCGCCTGCAATGGATAATCGGCGGCCTGTAATTGGCTGTAAAGTTTTAGAGAAATGTCGAAGCATTGCTCGAACTTGTCGGCCAGGCCAGCGTCTTCGACGATTTTTGGAATGTCGTAGCCGTAGCGCGGTGTCAGTGCTTGATATTCGAGATCGTCGACCATTCGGTGACGCTGCAAGTCACGGAAAATGCCATAGTCGCAAACAATGTCCCAGCTGTAATGGATTTTCTCGAGTGCACGGCCTGGACGGTGGCGGCGGTTCAAGCGCTCGCCGCAGTAGGTTTTTAGCATCTTGACTTTTTTGGCGTAGCCCCAGTTCGCAACTAGTTTCTTCAAGTTTTCCAGCGATTCATCAGAATGCTCGTAGAGAATGTCGGCGACAATATCGAGCTCATTTCTAGGTGAATAGTCGACGAGCTCAGCGCCGCTTTGCACGACGCTAGTATGACTAGGCGGTAGATATTTGTCAGCTAACTTTTGTACCTGCTTATAAGTGTTAGCTCGGTAAGCGATCATCGCACCGCCACGCTCGGGTTTGTCAGCCCGCTCGAGAAAGATTGGAATAACTTTTCTAGCCTCTTCTAAAATCTGTTGGCCAACGGTCCTAGCTTCCGGCAGTTCATCGGCGAGGAGGTGCATAATTAGCGACTCGAGCGCTTGGCCGCTAGCGAAAATACCTACGGTAGCTCTAGTAGCTACCGGCAACACCGACCGGACAGCATCACAGGCCTGGGCTTTGGTGGCGCTTCGCCAGGGGCCATCTTGCTGCTTTTTGGGCGTTTTGTCGTGCTCACGAATGTATTCTGTCAATTCCCTGACCATTTCAGAATACAGATCAAAAATTTGGTCCATCGCCCTGGTGTATTTTTTGAGGGTCGGCGCTTTGAACTCTGGTGGCAAGTAATACTTGTAATGGCCGTGCTCGTCCTTTTGGTCGAAGTAAATATAGCGCGTCGACTGCTCGAGATAAGCCGCCAGCCTACCCCATTCCAGTTTTTTGGTTAATAAATTACTGGCATTCTCGACGACAATGTGCTGGCCGACGAGCTGTTGGACGCTGTCGTCGCCATAAGCTGTAATGACGCGGTGAAGTAGCTGTTCATCTTTTTCCGCCTCGCCAGCAAACTCGTCTAGAATTGTTACGCGCATATCGTCGCCGCGGCGAGATAACCGTGCCATGGCGGCCGCAGCGGTGACGCTTTCTAGTTTGTGAAGTGTGGCGTAAACATTACCCCTTACATTCGTTACCGCGTCGTCTAGCCAAGCTTCGCCGGCTTCGGTGATCTTGTAACTGCCGTTTTTAAGTTTATTAACTAGCGGTTCATCACCGGCGCTGGCCGGTGAATTAGTAGTTTTATTATCGATGATTTGCTTAAGGCTAGCTGGGCCAGCAGTTGCACTGGCGCTGCTTCTGGTCGCCAAGGCCTTACTAGCGAGCTGCCAGATGGCATCGGCTACCTGCTCCACCGAATCGCTAGCGTAGACTAACGGATAACCGCGCTGCTTGGCTTCCCAGAGGTAGCCGGCGCGAACTCTTTCTAGGAAAGCGTCATCCAGATTATCAAAGCGTTCCTTGTTTAACCTATCCTTAGCGCGTTCTTTTAGGGTCTGAACTGGCGCGTCGAGAATAATAGTTAAATCTGGCTCGAGGCCGCCAACAGCGAAGTTAATAATGTTATTGATCGTGTAATAATCGGGGACGTCGCCGCGGCCGTAAAATTGTATAGCCAGCGTTGTCAAATAATTGCGATCGACCAGACAGTGGACGCCGTGTTCGATGCTGTTACGGATGGCTTCGAGCGATTGGCTTCTGGCAGCGTTATACAGCAAAACTTCGGTACGGGTGTTCATCGGGTACTGCGGGTCCTGGGTTAGCTGACGGATAGCCCTTGCCGTTAAATCAGACTGACTATCGGGCTCCCGTAAAGTTCTCACGGCTAGTCCGGCGGCGCGCATTCGCCTAGCTAACTCTTGTAGCTGGGTGGTTTTACCGACGCCCTCCGGCCCTTCGAGGACAATATACTTACCTTGGACACTCATCGCAGCTCGCTTTCTTTACTGCGTTCGCCACAGTCGCACAATCTATAACTTTTTTGCTTGTCAACGTAGCTACGGCTACGCCCCCGCACAACAAAAGTTATATCTTGCACACCTGTGCCAAACTCGCTAATAAGAAATGAACTGTGATGAGTATCAATCATAACTCGCGCCTTCGATTGGCTTTGGCAACGAGCGCTGGTCTTTGTAAGCTTGGGGCACCATCATATCGGGTGACCAGCTCTGAATGATCTGGTCCAGATCGGTGCCGGTTTGATATTTACCGGAGAAACCTTTGTCTCGCCCTAGGCCATAACTACCCTCGACCGGCCCGGTGTGATGGAAAATTATCTGAGCGAAGCGCTCGCCGACGGGTAAAACGATGGTCTCGCGCTGGTTTAAGTTATAAACCTCTAATGTTAGACGGTTAATGTAGCCTGGGTCGATCCAGCCAGCGTCAAAACAGACGGCGATGCCGTTTCTACCCCAGCTAGAACGGCTACGCACTTCGCAGGCCCCGGGCGGTAATATTCCGAAAAATTCGTGGCTATGCGCCAAGATCCGCTCACCAGGCTTTAGCATAATCACCGGATGGTCATCAGGAATATTGACGAGCGGGCGAAAACCATTGAGTTCGACCCATTGCTTGTGCGGCATTGCCTTGTATGGCCCATCGAAGTAGCGCTCGACGTCTTCACGAGCGAACGGATTATAAATCGTGCGCTGTTTCATCTGTTCGATGCGGTAGTAGTGATAGCCGAGCGTGATGTCGAGGCTGGCGTGGGCGACGTGCTTTGGCTCAAACGGGTGGCAAACGATGTGTCCAGCCTCGATGGCGGCTCGAATTTCTGTATTGCTGTAGACGCCGGATGAAGTACCCTCATTCATAACTTCAAAATAATTGTACAAGCCGTCAAATGCTTCTAGCAAGCGTAAGCGAGAACTAGCATCAATCAGTCAGGGCGTCGAGCAGCAGATCAACTTCTTGGAGGGTCGCTTCGTGGACTTTTTCAACGCTAGCGCTAGCATCGATAATCTTTGCAGCGTAAACGCTCGAGGCTTTTTGATAGCCAGCGAGCACCCGCTCGTGGTACTCAGGTGGCTGGTTCTCGAAGTAGTTAGTGTTTTCGACGCCGTGGCGCTTGCTGTGCCGGTCGGCCAGCACGTCTAGCGGTGCGAGATAAAGCATCGTCAGATCCGGGCCAATTAGGCGCATCGCTTCACCGCACGATGAATAGCCCTCATCCGGATTCAGTCCGTCAGCATAAACTTGATAAGCGATGATAGATAATGGGCTACGGTCGACCAGTACAACCTTGCCCGCAGCTCTTAATTCATTAAGTTTTGGCGCCAATGCGTAGTAAATCGCGAGCGCTAAGTGCAAATCAGTTCTAGCGGGCCGAGCTAGCGGCGAGAAAGCGACTTCGCGCAGCATTTCGCCGATTGGGCTACCACCGTAGAGCCGGATAGTTTCAACCGCGAAATTTTGCGATTGCAATTCATCAGCCATTAGACGAATTTCGGTAGTTTTGCCAACGCCGTCCGGCCCATCGAAACATATCACCGCTCCGCGGCGTAATTTTTTTGCCATAACCTTATTCTAGCAGAGAGAAACTTAAGTACTACTTGATGACCTTGTGATACACTCGGGTTACGTTGTAGCGGAGTAAAGCATGCCTGGAGATCAAGAGCAGCATAGATTGAGCATTCTTATCAACGATGAGGCGGTTGAGTTCATAGACGAAGTGGTACGTGAGGATGGCATCAGTGTCACCGAACTAATTCGTCGCTCGCTTGCTACATATAAGCTGGTGCGAGAGGCGCGTTTACATGGTCTCGAGAGAGTCCAATACGGCCTTCCTCTTTCCGAGATACTGGGATTGCCAGAATGGCGCAGAGAAGAATAGCCGAATAGGTATATAAAATAAGAACCCAAGGTAGAAGAGCCTATTTTTTAGGAGTTGCTATGCGCTGGCGTCGACGGCAATGCTAGGCCCCATCGTGCTGGCAACGTGGATAGCCTTTATGTAATTGCCCTTGACACTCGAAGGCCTGGCGTTGCGGACGGAGGTCATCAGGGCTTCGGCGTTGGCGACTAGTTGTTCCGGCTTAAAGCTGACTTTGCCGATGCTGGTGTGCACAATGCCAGTGGAATCGACCCGGTATTCGACGCGGCCAGCTTTGGCTTCACTGGCGGCTCTGGCGACGTCAGTTGTGACGGTGCCGCTTTTCGGGTTTGGCATTAGGCCGCGGGGACCGAGTAGCCGGGCGTACTTGCCAAGTTTTGCCATATTGGCTGGGCTGGCGACCAAGACGTCGAAGTTAATCTCACCTTTTTCTAACTGCTTGGTGATAGTTTCGACGCCGCTGATATCGGCATTCTCGACCTTGGCGTCGTCGAAGACAGCCACGCGGACGGTTTTGCCGGTGCCGTGCGGCAGGACTAGGTTGCCGCGGATATTCTGGTCGGCTTGTTTCGGATCGACGGCTAGGTTGATGTGCAGCTCGACGGACGCGTCGAATTTAACTTTGCTAGTCGCCTGCGCCAGTGCCAATGCGTCTTTCAAGGAGTAAGCTTTAGTGTGGTCGATTTGCTGGTAGGCTGCTTTATAATTTTTGCCCTTGCGTTCGGATTTGGGCCGAGCAGGCTTGACGCTAGCTTTAGGCTTAGCCTCACCGCTAGTGGCACTAGCCTTTTTGCGCTCTTCTTTTTCCTCTTTAGCTTCGGCGGCTTCTAGCGCTTTTTTACTGCGCTTGCCGGCTTTAGCGGTCGATTTGGTGCTGGCTTCGTCTTTATTCTCGACAACGGCCTCGACTTGCTCGGTCGGAATTAATTCTTCCGGCGCTTCGTCCGGGTTCATAACTGGTTTGTCGGCTTTTTTAGCCATAAATGCTCCTTCGTGGTATTAGCGAGGTTTTACTCTCCCACAAATTAAATTTGATAAAGAAATTATACCTCAGGTGCCTCGCCGTTGGCTAGCGTACGATCTACTAGGCCATAAACTACGCTTCGATACATTTCCTGCAATTCCTGGCGCTTCTTATTATGCAGCTTCTCGCTTGCGTTTGGGCCGTAGTAGGCCCTCAGAAACGCTTCAACCGCTACGCCGCCTGGCACAATCTGACGGGTAGGCTCTACAGCTTCCGGCCCAGAGTCGGGGCCGCGCTCCACCACCTTGGTGATAATTGCTGTCATAGTTCCTCTATTTGTGCTTGATAGCTTTAAGTACTAGTGCGGCTCCCGCCACCACAGCCACTTTAACAGCCCTAGGCTTTGCTCGCGCATAATCTTCTGCTCTGTCGATAACTCCTTCTATACCACCAAGGACTCCGTATGGATTGTATTGCTCATCTGTAAGCGGCTCAGGTTGCGCCTCTTGCGCGGCCAAAAGATGCTCATATTCCCCGTCTGGATGTGTCATTATTTATCCTTCTACTTCGACGCCCATTGAGCGGGCGGTACCGGCGACCATTTTCTTGACGGCGGCGACATCTGGAGTGTTCATATCAATAGCTTTAGATTCAGCGATTTCGGTCAGATCTTTGTCAGACAACTTCTTGCTGACTTTCTCGGAGTTAGGCCGGCCCGAACCCTTCTGGATGCCGAGTTTGCTGCGGATCAAATCATCGGTCGGTGTGCCGACGACGCGGAAGCTCATCGAACGGTCGTCATAAATCACGATGTGGGCGGTGACTTCCTTGCCTTGCATATCTTTGGTGGCTTCGTTGAACGGATTGATGAAGTCCATCATATTGACGCCGTACTGACCGAGCGTACTGCCGACAGGCGGCGCCGCGCTAGCCTGTCCGCCGCGCAATTTCATCTTTAAATTAGCTTTTACTTGCTTCGCCATAAGTTCCGACCCGTTATTGTAGCAAAATCGCCTATCCTTGTCTAGTGTTTCAAGCAGTCAGCCACCCTAGTAGCCAACGAGTGATTTGTGGTCGCCAATTCTAGCCAGGAAATCGGCCACTTCTAAGTAATCTCTCGCCTCTTGGTCTAGCCCGAGCTCATCGGCCGCGGCGGCTTGCTCCTTGGCTAATATTGCGGCTCCGGCCGCTTTGATGGTAGAGCCACAACAGGCGCGCATCAGCTGTTCAGGAGTTAATTGATACCATTCGACGCCTTCTAGCTCACCACCTAGGTGTGTCGGGTAACGGTCTATATCCATACGTGTTTCTTTATACGTTTTGGCTTCTGTTCGGTCAAGCAATAGCGGTATTACTCTAGAGGGCCGGGCCGTTTTGCTGTTCCTGTTCGAACGCCTTGACGGTAGATCTTGCCGATATTCGTTCACAAATGCGCTGACCAGTAGCAAAGGTCAAATATAACGCACCTGCGCCAACTCCAATAGCGATTGGCACCGGATCTAAATGGTGCTCGCCCGCAAGGCTAACTCCTTCTAACAAACCACCAAACACAATATCCAGACCAAGAGCACGGGCAGAAACTCTCTTTAGTTCTCTGCACCCCTCAGCGGCGTTTGCGCTTAAGTCGCATGAACTTTTATAGTTTTCTGAGCTGCTATCATCGCTAGATTCATTCATTTCGAACATTGATTATTCCTAGCCTTCGGGTATGTGGACTGGGCATTCAGTCTGATTACCCTGGCCGTAGCTTATTATACCATCATTGTCACGAATCGCTATAACTGGGCACGCGGAGAAAAATACCCGCCGGTTGCAGTGAATTGGTGAGTTTTTGATGTCGAGCGTATCCACAAAGTCAACAGCACACACCCCTGGCGGAGCTAGCTCAATGTGCAGCGACTCGGCCATCGCTTACACTCGTTTGACCTGGAGCGAGTCGAGTTCTACTGGGGTTTCGCGGCCAAACATATTGACTAGTACTTTGAGTTTGCCCTTAGCGGCGTCAATTTCACTGATGCTACCATCGAAGCCCTTGAACGGCCCGTCGGTGATGGCGACGACTTCGCCTTCGGTGAAGTTCATCTTGTGCTTCGGTTCTTCCTTGCCCATCCGCTTCTCGATCTTGGCGATTTCGTCAGGATCAACCGGCGTAGGCTCGGTGCCGCTACCGACAAAGCCGGTCACGCCAGGCGTATTGCGGATGTTGAACCAAGTGTCCTCGGACAATTTGACTTGAACGAGCACGTAGCCCTGGAAGATCTTATTCTCGACGACGCGGCGCTTGCCGTTTTTGATTTCGATCATCTTTTCCTTCGGTACGAGTACCTGGAAAATTTTGTCCTTCATATCGAGCGTGTCGGCGCGCTGGCGGATCGACTCAGCGACTTTCTCCTCATAGCCGCTGTAAGTATGGATAGCGTACCACTGCTTGCTGGTGTCGTAACGTTTTGTTGCCACTTATAAATTCTCCCTTTACTTTAAGAATAATGTCTTAAATGCGTGATCCAACCCCCAGTCAACTAGCCCGATGAGGACGGCGAAAACGACAGCGAAAATGATAACCGCCACTGTCAACTGTCGGCTGAGCTTCCAGCCCGGCCAGGTCACTAGCTTGAGCTCGCGATAACTATTGCGAAAATACGGTGGAATGGTGTAATGTCCGATCTTTTTCAGCCCATTCCTGACCGGTCGCCGTTTTGGCTTTGCTTCGGCCGCCTGCTTTTCCTTGCGTTTTGGCAATTTCTTCCCCTATAAAATCAAAAAACCTACTAAGAGTAGGTTCTTCTGCACAAAGTCAATACTAACGGAAAAATCTGGTCTAGTCAACTATTTCTACTTCGGAGCCGCGATGACCATATAGCCGCTGTTCTGCGTCGCAGCCCATCGTTTGCAAAATTCTCGCTTAGTCAGGCGGCGTTCTGCCTCGCCCACCCCAGGCGCTGGATCGTGCAGAATCACTTCGTCTTCCTCGGCACCTAATAGGACTGTTCGATGCTGAATCCGCTTGTCCTTCGCCGTTTCCGTCTCTAGCGCCGTGGCGACAAATACTTTACGCGTATTATCGGCCGCCTTGACCTTTCTAGCGAGCTTCGCGATGGTTTCGAGTGTCATACCAGAAAAGCAAATCGTCTGTACGCCCACGCCATATTGTTCCTTGAAACGCTGGCTGTGAAAGACGCTTAAGTATTCTTTGTCATGGCGATACTCATCAAGAAATCTATACGGGCTCGGTGGGTCCACAGCTAATTCGCTAACAGACTCGCCGGTAACCCCCTGAAATATCATCCGGAAGGCAGTGTTTGCGCAGCGCGTTGGATCCTTTTGCTGTATGTATCGCGGCCTATCGAGTACGCCCGCCTCAATAACGTGATCACGCTGGGCGGGCCAGAGGTCAATGGCAAGCAGGCGGTGTCGTACGGGCAAGTATCTGCCAAGCATCTCGATGCGATTCCGTACATGAAAATCGAATGACGCAACCAGTTGGTGGACGTCACGACTCTGGTAGTACTCCGCATGGAGCACCTCCAGGGGTAAGTCAGGATCGATGGCAGCTAACTGCTGCTTAATCACGGCAATGTGTTCATTAAATCGGTCTTTGAGCGGCCCGACTATGTCCTTGCCACGATATGGCTGGTTCTTGGCTTCGGTGAAGACTTCAGCGAAAAAATCCTGATGTGATCTGTCTTCAACCAGTGCTAGGTAGTTGGGCAGCAGTGCTGGGTCATATTCCAGCTCTTTGCTGTTCGGCTTTGCTGTAATTCCATACTCCTCCAAAAAATGGACTAGAGCAGTTGTGTGCGCTGCGTCATCGCCGATAATGGTCTGAATACTACCGTTTTCAACGCTATCAACCAGACTACGGACGTCCAAGTAGCGGCGATCCAGACTCATCCGCAAGCCGCTCAGCTGCCACGCTTCAGAATGCGCATAGTCCATTTGGTCAGGTATAAGGTTGCGTCCTTCTAGGTCATTGATTCTGTTTTGTGCCTCGGCCCCCGACCAAAGGCTCCAGTACACTTGACCGGCTGCACGTGCTTCTTTCCGCAGGCCCGGATGGGTAGTTAAACTCCAGCAGTAGTCCTGGAAGTGATCCACGCTCAAATAAACAGGTGACGCTTTGCCTACCGCATCTTCACTGGTTTCCTCAAGTACCGACCTACCTAATACATCCGGCGCTGCTTGCCCTACTACGTAAAGCAACTCAGTTTCATCAAAAAGGGGAACGCTCTCCCGTGCCACAGTCATTTGCTATTATTATAAAATATGTGTTTATAAATTACAATATCATAAAATGGGCTTTTTGGCAGGGAAGACAGGGATCGGTCGTGTCCCGCGACCCCGAAACTTCGCGATTGGCAACAAGTTGCCATCGGAAGATTTCCTTGCGGACTGCCGCCTGGTAGTCCTCACCTCCGACCTTCGTTTTTTAGCCGTTCTGGCAGGGGCACGTGGAATCGAACCACGATCTAAGGTTTTGGAGACCTTTATACTAACCGTTGTACTATGCCCCTCTGCTAGCGATGATTATTGTAACATCTTGGCGACTCTAGCTGCCAGCCAAAGCTCTAGCAATTTACAGTTGGCAGTAATTTTTATAAAATAGCCCTGATGGCGAAATTGGAATTAACCAAACCAGTTTTGATTCTGCTGTACGGCTACCCTGGTGCCGGCAAAAGCTTTGTTGCTCGACAGATGACTGAGCACATCAGAGCCGCGCACGTCCACGGCGACCGCATTCGTGCTGAATTATTCGAGAATCCGAAGTTCGACGCCAAGGAAACCGCTATCGTTCAAGGGATGATGGACTATATGACCGCCGAATATCTGCAAGCCGGCGTAAGTGTAATTTACGACAGCGACTGTTTGAAGCTAGCCGAACGTCGTAACCTGCGCAACCTAGCCCAG
Organism: Candidatus Saccharimonadota bacterium; assembly: GCA_029288335.1. Lineage (GTDB taxonomy): Bacteria > Patescibacteriota > Saccharimonadia > Saccharimonadales > UBA4665 > JARIHJ01. The sequence continues at coordinate 2,590 of JARIHJ010000020.1, read as the reverse complement.
AAAAACCATGCCGCCAGCCTGCTGGTTTGGACGCAAATTGACATCGAGAGCGCTTTTGCCAGGATCGTCGCCCGCGACCGCCGCCGGGCTGACGACAAATATTCGCAAAACCTCGATCGTACCAGCTTTGACAAGGTCCTAGCCAGTATGCAAAATCCGAATGGCACCGAAGGCTACGTGGTCGTCTCCGGCAAGCACAATTTCAAAACTCAACTCTCGGCTATTGTGAAGCGCCTGCGCGAGCTAGGACTAGTCGATGCCAGTGAAGCCGACAAAAAGATCATCAAGCCAGGTCTGATTAACCTCGTGCCGAACCCCGCGGCCGGCCGTGTTGATCTCTCCCGCCGCAACATCACCATTCGCTAGTCACTTATAATCGACCGATCAGGGAGATTATATGACGAGCCCGAGGAATCCTTACGCTAAGAGACGAAGATTCCCCAGAGCGAAGCTATATAATAAAATTTGTGCCTACAAAAACTTTCAACTTGCCGGAGATCGGTGAAATCAAAATCGTCAAAAAGCGCGGCAACCGCAATATCAGACTGAGTTTCGATAGCGGCGGTAGTTTGCGCGTCAGCTTGCCGGCCCACGCCCCTTACCGTGCCGGTCTGGCATTCGCCCGCCAGAAGCAAGCCTGGATAGCCGAGCACCAGCCGCCAGCGCCGTTAACGCTAGCAGAAGGTCAAATTATTGCCGGAAATTACACCCTAGCTTTCAGACCCAGCGCCGATGCCAAAACCGTTAGCGCCAGAATCAAAGACAGCCGAATTCTAGTTATGTATCCCAAAGAGCTCGCGATTACCAGCGAAAAAGTCCAAGCCGCAGCCGCCCGGGGAGCTCATAAAGCCATCAAGTTAGAGGCCGGAAGGATCCTACCCCCACGACTCGCCGAGCTGGCCAACCAACTCGGTTATAAGTATAAGGTGCTCAGGATCAAGCCGATGCGCCGCCGCTGGGGCAGCTGTGATGTAAACGGTAATATCACTTTGAACCAATTTCTGGTCACGCTGCCGCCGGAACTAATTGACTACGTACTCATCCACGAGTTGGTCCACACTAGAAATCCGCACCATCAGGCTGGTTTTTGGTCGGCGATGGAGCGGCACTTGCCAAATGTCAAAGAGCTAAAAAAGCGTGCCCGTGCCAGTCAGCCTGGATTAGCGCTAGCGGATTAGCTAGAATGACTACTAGTAATGAAACTCGGGAAAAATCACAGTTTGGGTAGCGATACCACTGAGCAAAAACTCGCTTACCAGCAACTTTTGGCGCTAATCAACAATATGGTTGATGGCGTGCTCGCGGTTGACGGCGGCTTAAAAATTCGCCAATATAACGCCGCCGCACTCGACATTCTGGACGTTAACGGTGCTCTGTCCGGTGAGCCGTTAGTTGAGCATTTAACGCCGTTAGATAAAGACGATCAGCCGGTCGATATCACGAGCTATCTGCGCAAGCTCAGAAAGGCCGAAATCCGCCGTGACCTTAAGCTAGCCTACTCTGACGGCAGCGAAATTAACCTCTATCTCGCCGCGTCGCCAGTCCGACTCGGCTATGGCCAGAAGGAAGACAGTGGCTATACCCTTATCCTGCGCGACATTACCCGTGAAAAATCACTGGAAGAAGAGCGTGACGAATTTATCAGCGTCGTATCTCACGAGCTCAGAACACCGATTGCGATTGCCGAGGGGAATATCTCCAACGCCCAGTTCGTGCTCGACCACGCCAAGTCGGCTAACCGCGCTGAGCTAGTCAATAAAGCCATCGACGAAGCCCATAAGCAAGTCCTGTTTCTAGCTGGTATGATTAACGACTTATCAACGCTATCTCGCGCTGAGCGCGGCAAGTTGGAGGTCGAGGTTACTTCGATCGATGTCATTAAATTTCTCGATGAACTGCTCGATAACTACCTGCCGGAGGCCAAGCAGCGCGGTCTCAAATTAGCGCTGAAGCACGACCCAAAAATCGGCAATTTAAGCTCATCGGAGCTCTACGTGCGCGAAATTTTGCAGAATTTCATCACGAACGCACTCAAATACACCGAAAAAGGCGGCATAACCATCGCTGCAAGCGCTCGGCCTGGCGGCATTGAATTTGCTGTCGGTGACACCGGTATCGGCCTATCGAAGCAAGACAAAGAGAAAGTTTTTGACAAGTTTTTCCGGAGTGAGGATTTCCGCACGCGCAAGACTAACGGTACTGGCCTAGGCCTCTACGTCACGATGAAGCTGGCGCGCCTGCTGGGTGCCGATATTACTGTCGCTAGCCAGCTTAACCACGGCTCAACATTCAAGATATACTTCCCGAATCTAAAACCGACCAAAGCCGCAACTAAGCAGCCGGAGCGGGCTCAGTAATTTCTTCGTAAACCTGCTCGGCCAAAACCGGATTGCTGGCAATCAAGCGTCCGGAATTTGACCATTCGAACTTAAGCCCATAACTGGGCGGGCAGCATCGCGGCCTTTCCAGAGAACCTGGCCGAATTCGTACTTGGCCAGTGAGTAGTTAGCGAGGACAATGTCGACAAGAGCCGCCAGCAAGAAAATCGGTACGGCTAGCAAACTAGCGCCAAATTGGAGCCTGATAATCG
>JARIHJ010000076.1 GCA_029288335.1 Candidatus Saccharimonadota bacterium | reverse complement strand
GTATTTACGGCATCGGTTCGCGCGAGAGCTACGCTCAGCTCGCAATCCAGCTAAAAGTTGGCGAGCGGCGCCAACGCGATAAATTATTAAGATGGCTGGTTGACATCCAATACCAACGCAACGATATAGATTTTCACCGCTCGACCTACCGCGTTCGCGGCGACGTCGTCGATATTTATCCGGCCGGCGAAGAAGTCGCTTACCGCATCGAATTTTTTGGTGATGAAGTGGAAAAAATTACGAGAATCGATCCATTAACGGGCGAGATATTGAAAAATCTAAAATCAGTGACAATTTTCCCAGGCTCGCACTATGTCACACCCCAGGACCAGCTGAAAATTGCAATGGAGAAGATTGAGGAAGAACTAGCCGAGCGGCTGGCATTCTTTAAGCAAAACAACCAGCTGTTGGAGGCTCAGCGGCTGGAGCAGCGCACTAGGTTTGACCTCGAAATGCTGGCTGAGACCGGCTTCGTGAAAGGTATTGAGAATTATTCCAGGTATTTAACGAACCGCGAGCAGGGCGAGCAGCCAGCCACGCTGCTCGATTATTTCCCCGATGATTATCTGATGTTCATCGACGAAAGCCATATGACTGTGCCGCAGGTGCGCGGAATGTACAATGGCGACCGTGCTCGGAAAGAAGTGTTGGTTGAATATGGATTCCGTTTGCCGTCAGCGCTCGATAACCGGCCACTGACATTTACCGAGTTCGATCGGATGGTGAATCAAGTGGTTTATGTGTCTGCGACGCCAGCTGAATATGAGCTATCGCGCAGCCCGGAGCCGGCTCAGCAGGTCATTCGCCCGACCGGCTTGCTCGATCCCAAGATCGAAGTCCGACCGATTGATGGCCAAATCGATGATTTGATTGGCGAGATCAGAGCGACAACCGCCAAACAGCAAAGAGTTTTAGTAACGACTCTGACCAAGCGGATGGCGGAGGATCTGACCGAATATCTGCAAGACGTTAATATAAAGGTCGCCTACATTCACAGCGACATCGACACGCTCGAGCGCTCGGATATTTTGCGCGATTTGCGCCTCGGCACCTATGACGTATTGGTTGGCATTAACTTACTGCGCGAAGGCCTAGATCTGCCGGAAGTGTCGCTGGTCGCGATTCTGGACGCCGACAAAGAAGGGTTTTTACGCAGCGAGCAAGCGCTAATCCAGACCGTCGGCCGTGCCGCTCGCCACGAGGAGGGTCGCGTTCTGATGTATGCCGACCACATTACCGATTCGATGCGCCGAACAATTGACGAGACGGAGCGCCGCCGCGAAATCCAGGAAGCTTACAACAAGGAGCACGGTATCACGCCGGAGGGAATCCACCGCGAAGTCGAAAAGGGCCTACGTCCCGACCTGCCGGAAGAAGCTAAGCGTGCCAAAATTGACCTAAAGAAAATTCCCAAAGACGAGTATAAATCTCTCATCAAAGATCTGACATCACAAATGGACCTAGCCGCCGCCAACCTCGAATTCGAAAAAGCCGCCGAACTTAGAGATATTATCTCCGACATAAAAAGAAGACTTTAAATGTTCGAAAATAGTGAGAAGCTATAAGGCAATACAAAAAACTAGCCCCAACGCAGGGCTAGTTTGGCGTGATACAATAGCTACTGACTGGGAGGCGTTCGCGCCTCTCAGAATTCCAAGTCTTTTGACTTAAAGTATCGTTGTAAGTTTTCGCCAAGAGTTTTATATAGCTCTCTGGCTTGAGTGTGCGAAAGACCTATACGTGCCACTACATGTGCTATCGGTGTTGGCTGGGCCAACTGGGCGAAACTAACCACAACACCACCATCATTTGAAGAAACTTGATTAAAGTCACTATACAAAACGGGTGTTTTAGCCGTATCCAATTTAATCCTGTCTCTTATACACATCTGACGCTGCCGACGA
>JARIHJ010000074.1 GCA_029288335.1 Candidatus Saccharimonadota bacterium | reverse complement strand
CAAAAAATAGATGCCACTTTGACGTTTATCAGACTTGGTACGCGTGATAGGATTCGAACCTACGACCTCTGGCTCCGCAAGCCAACGCTCTATCCAGCTGAGCTACACGCGCTTGGCGGAGAGGGAGGGATTCGAACCCTCGCGGGGACTCGCGCCCCCCTATCAATTTAGCAAACTGACCCCTTCAGCCTCTTGGGTACCTCTCCGAAATGCCACATCTGATTTTAACGTACTTTCTGCTGTTTCGAAATGGCGGAGAGGGAGGGATTCGAACCCTCGGTACCGTTGCCGGCACACTTGTTTTCGAGACAAGCCAGTTCAACCACTCCTGCACCTCTCCTCAGTAAGTTATTCTAACAGATAAGCAGCGACCTAGCTCTCCTGTCAGACACTTAAAAGTGGATTTTGTGGAGGAGTTTGTCGATAGGATCGAGCTGGCGGTTTTCTAGAGGCAAATAGTCGCCAATAATACCGGTGACAGCCGCTTCGTCAGCTGGGTCGTAATAGACAGTCATTATAGGCATAAAGCGCCGGAGTGGCGCCAAGTTCAGGCTGGAAAGTGCCCCCTCACGCATTATCGAAAAAGCCTTGAAGCGATTGTATGGATACAGCTTGCCGGCGATCGACAAGCCGCGCCGGTCGAGCTTATAGGTCAGGCTACGCGGTTTTCTAGCGGCGATAATTCCAAAAATTATGCACACAATAATCACGGCAGCAACGGCGATATAGTCGTGGCTTGAGAAATACACCGCGGCAGCAAGGGCGGCGGCAATTACCGCTAGCGCCAGATACCACCAGAACGGTTTGTGCCGAGCTATGAACTCGCTGGCGGTCCACTCGATTTCGCCATTGTCCGAACTACCGGCCTCGCGCGCCATCGCTGGCTGGCCGTCAGCACTATCGGTCGTCATCAAATCGTCATTTCCAGGCTGCTCCGCAACCTGTTCTTTAGGAGCCTCGGTCGTATCGCTTTGATCGCTATCAGCACTAAACTGCCAATTCGGCTGGCCATCGTTGTCCGACTTGGGCTGCTCATCCATAAGCGTATTGTACAAAATACTGGCTAAAAGCAGAAGTCTAACGAAAAAGTTATAATACGAACTGGGGAAGGGTGACCGAGTGGTTGAAGGTAACGGTCTTGAAAACCGTCGTGCCGGCAACGGTACCGTGGGTTCGAATCCCACCCCTTCCGCCAAAAACTGTTACAATAAATCGCAATTTCTATGCAAAACCCTGTAAACCAAATCATTGCGAAAAATCAACCATTCGTGTACTTTCACACCTTTTTCTTTAACCGTAATATTTTGGACTTGGCCAAGAGTGGTGGCAAAAGTTTCGAAGTCGATATCTCGATGGATAAAGCCGGCAACCTGTTCGCCGGCCATCCGCACGAATTCTACGAGTTTAAGAAAATGGACCCGCCGAACAATCTGCCGCTCGAACAGATTATTCAAGAAGTCGAGAAAGCCGGGCTGTACTTGGTGCTCGACTGCAAGGACGTGCGAGCTCTACTGGCGGTTGAGCAAATCATTAAGAGTTACGGCGCCGAGCGTACACTCTTACACTCGTGGATTACTGAATTTGAGTTCAAGCCCTACGAACCAAGTATCACCGTCGAGCCACACTGGGAATACGAAGATTTGCCGCTGGCTGAAGTAATGAAGCTGAAGCAAGCCACTGGCGTACCTATAATCAGCTCTATGCGGGGACTAACTCAAGCCAGGCTGAGAAATGAGCCTGAAATTGTAGAGACTGTTATTAAAAGCGCGAGCGGCCGGATTGACGCTGTTAATTTTAACCTGCCGGGCAACAATGCGCCGCCAATTTCAGTTATGCAGCAGTTACTCGACAACGGCATCCTGACCTGGCTGAATGTTGACTACGTAGCGGCCGATCACTTACCGCCGGTCTATATTGGTATTAGTGACTACTTACACTCTGTTACAGATCCGCGAACCTTCGGACTAGGCTTGGCAGAAAACCAAGCCGTAAATCCGCTTAGCGCCGTTAGCGCGTAATACCCTAGCAGCGGCCTCCAAGCTAGCGCCCGTAGTGATGACATCATCGACGATAATGACGTTAGCGCCGACTAGTTGGTTAGAATTTCTGGGCTTAAACATCGTAGTCGCGTGAGCCAGCCGATCGGCCCGGCTGGCGCCGACCTGACGCTCTTGGCCAATTCTTGAGAGCAGGCTAGCGTAGGGCCTGTCTCTTATACACATCTGACGCTGCCGACGA
>JARIHJ010000070.1 GCA_029288335.1 Candidatus Saccharimonadota bacterium | reverse complement strand
GTCACCCTAAAAAGCGCTATAATGCTTTTGCAAAGGACAAAACATCAAAAATGCCTGATAACCTGAACGTACTTAATAATTTTGATATTAATTCCCTGCCCGATCTTGATACGGTAGTACTCGGCGCGCTACAGCGTCTGGTGGGCGAAGATTTACCGACGATTGATGTCAGTAAGTTTCAGCGGCCTCTGGTTGTCGGTAGCGGCAATGCCGAGGCAACCGGACGGATAATTTTCGGCGAAACAGCGGCAGTATTTGCGAGCGAGAGCACGGTTGATGCTAAATTAGCAAACATTAAGGATATTGATGAAGTTATCATTGTCAGTGCTAGCGGTGGTAAGCATGCGCCTATTATCGCCCAGAAAGCTAAGGCCGCCAACAAGCACGTCACACTGATAACCAACACTCCGAATTCCCTAGCCCAGCAAGCGCTCGATTCTAACGATTTGACGGCGCACGTGTTTCCGAAAAATCGGGAGCCCTACACCTACAATACGAGCACTTATATGGCGATGATTCTCGGCTGGACGAAGGAGAATCCTAGCGAAATCCAGAAATTTATAGCTGATAACATCGATACGCTGGTAATGCCAGATTTTGCGAGGTTTACGAGATATTACTTGATCGTGCCGCCGGAGTTTGCCGGCATTATCCGGATGCTGCAAGTTAAATTTATCGAGCTGTTTGGCCGCAATCTTGCCCGTGATGTCGAGACTAGCGAGTACGTCCGCCACGCTACCACCGTAGCACCGAGCGATGAAATTTTTATAGCATTCGGCGAAGCTAATGCCACTTGGGGTAAGCCTGAAAACCGCCTAAATGTACCGCTGCCGGCTAACGCCAACTATGGCGCGATGATGGCTGTCGGTTACTATGTGATAGCGCAAATTCAAAAGGCCCAGCCACAATATTTCAAGCAAAATATCGCTAGCTACTGTCAGTTCATTTCAGGAGTTTTTGGCGAGGACATTGAGCCGATCGTCGAGGGTAACTAATGACTTGGCAGGAAGTTGTCTTAGCGCTCGGCCAGATATTATTCTTGATCGCTCTGATACCGTCGATAGTTACGAAGGATAAGCCGGAAATTTGGACTAGCGTGATGACGGGCGCGGTTGCGTTAAGTATCTCAATCACTTATCTGACGTTGCACATTAAATTGGCAGCAGTAATGGCGTTTCTGAACTTTGTAGCTTGGGGGATTTTGGCGATTCAAAAACTGCGCCAACCGAAGCGCGCCAAAGCAAAGCGCCGTGCTAAACGGGCCTAGCGGATCAAGCTTCTGCTTCTGGTGTCGTTTGCTGTTCAGACAGCTCTATGCCGCGGCGGTTCATTTCAGCCAAAAATGCAATAAATTTCTCATTCTGCTGGAGCGTGGGTAGATTTTCGAAATTAGGGATAGTGGCATTTAGATAATTTTCGATAAAAGATATTAACCTAGGACTAATCCAACTTACATCGTCTGACTCCATGCTGATTGCTAGCTGATCGCATATTTGCTCGAGCAGCTCTGGAGCCTCTTTTTTAAGGTAGCCAATAGAATTAATTACGGAGACACCCCCTGAGGTGTGATCTTGGATTATCTTCACAGCTAGCGTTTTGGCTTCTTCGGCAAAAGGTGCGGCCTTATCAGCTTGGCCGATCGACCGGTAGCTATTAGCTAATTGACGTGCTGCATAAAAACTGTTCTCGCGGCGGGGGTGAAAAGTATTAGCTTGTTCATTCAGTCGCTTCTCGATAGCTTCTGGCCCAACGACGGTGGTGCCGGATCTGACGGTGGTTTGCAACAATGTTTCGTCGTTATCTTTTTTGACCCAAGCTCTAAAAGAGAGGTTCAAAGTTGAGAAATGTGAATCACTTTCTAGGCGTGGCAGCACATTCGGAGTCTCTTCTGGTGACGCCATTAGGCGCCAGATGCCCGACAGAGCTCCTGATCCATCGCCAATCATAATTATCTCGCCAGGCTGCAAGCTGTCATAGAAAGATTTGTCGCGGTGGAACTGCTTGAAGGTTCTGCTGTTCTGGTCGCACGTCTTGGCCACTTGGCCGATTGCCTCAATTAGTGCATCGCCGGCAAGTGCACCCGACTTATATTGCTCATGGATGGCTTGAGCTACTCGTATCTTGGCTTGCGCCATAGCGTCGCCAGCTCTGTAAGAGGCAGCTTTAGCTAGTTCAAAACTAGCATAAAGGGATTCCTCATGCGCTCTCGCTGCTTGATAGTGGGTAGTCACTCTGCCTAAGCTAGCGATGAGCTCTTCAATCGCTATTTCTTTGGACGCTACTGCGTTTTCGCCGGTTGATGTCTCACCTGTGGTCATAAATTCTCCTTGCTAGCTACCAATTAAACTCCCCTGCTAGTTATTTGCAAGCGCTAGCGGCTTGGGGCCCGCTTGTGCTAGAATGGGGCCAGAAGGCTAGGTGGACAAACAGAGATAATGTCAAAAAGAATCAAAAAGTTTGGCGCACTAGGATTAGTGCTGGCAATCACCATTGGCCTGCTGGCGTGGTATCTGTCCACGCATAGCATCCCGGTGTTCGAGACTGGTGGCGTGCTGGCGGCCAAGGAAAAAGGCCTGATATTGTTCGCCTTACTTCTCGCGGTCATTGTGGTTGTGCCGACGTTCGCGCTGGCGATAATGATAGCTGTCAAATACAACGAAAAAAACATCACGAAGAAGACGAAATATCAGCCGGATTTTGACCACAGTCGGCTGTTTGAATCGATCTGGTGGGGTATCCCGATCGTGATTATCGGCATTCTGAGCTATGTTGCCTGGAATAGTTCGCACACGCTTAGCCCCTATAAATCGCTAGCGGCTGACAAAAAACCGCTGGTTGTGCAGGTGGTCAACCTAGATTGGAAATGGCTATTTATCTATCCCGAGCAAAGTATTGCGAGTATCAACTTAGCTGAAATCCCGGTTAACACACCGGTCGATTTTCAGGTAACTAGCGATACGATTATGAATTCTTTCTGGGTGCCGGCACTGGGCGGGCAGATTTATGCGATGCCCGGAATGATTACGCAGCTAAATGAAGAGGCTACCAAGCTCGGTAATTTTGCCGGTTCACCGGCTAATATCGCCGGCGCTGGTTTCTCCAGGATGGATTTCACGATTCGCTCGGCTAGCCTGAATGATTTTAATAATTGGGCCGAGAATGCCAGGATGGCTAACCGGCCGCTGACCAGCATGAGCTACGCTGCGCTCGCGAAGCCTAGCGAGTCAGTACCAGTCAGCTATTATTCCAGCGTCGAGCCGAATTTGTTTCTTAATATTGCGATGAAATATATGATGCCGATGGGTAGTCAAATGAGTCCGCAAAATAGCGCCAACCGAAAGGTTCTGCTACCACCCCGCCGGGCGCCGATGATGGAAGGTATGAACTGATGGTGGCGAGCTGGTTACTCGGCCGACTGAGCTGGCACGCCTTTCCGACGGCGTTAGTGACAGAGGGTGCGGCCATAAGCATCGTCGTCGGCGTGCTCATCGTCCTCGGGCTGATTACTTACTTCAAAAAGTGGCCGTACTTGTGGCGCGAGTGGCTGACAACGACCAACCACAAGCGCATCGGTATTATGTATCTGATTGTCGCCTTCCTGATGTTGATCCGCGGCGGCTCGGATGCGCTAATGATGCGGGCGCAACAAGCGACTAGCGTCGGCGCGCATAACGGGTTGTTCAGCGTCAGCACCTTCCAGCAAGTCTTTTCGGCACACGGCACAATAATGATTTTCTTCGCGGCAATGGGGCTGATGTTTGCGATCATCAATTTGGTGATGCCTCAGCAGCTTGGCAGTCGTGATGTGGCCTTTCCGTTTCTGAACGCGACTAGTTTTTGGTTGTTTGCGGCCGGCGCGGTTTTGATCAACTTGTCGTTAGTTATCGGCGATTTCAGCGCCGCCGGCTGGCTGGCTTATCCGCCGCTTTCCGAGCTGAAATTCAGCCCGAGCGTCGGCGTCGATTATTGGATTTGGAGTCTCGAAATCGCCGGTATTGGTAGCTTATTTAGCGGTATTAACTTTATGGTGACGATATTAAAATGCCGTGCCAAAGGGATGACGATGATGAAAATGCCAATGTTTCCGTGGAGCGTGTTCGGCTCGATGACGCTGGTTGCGTTCGCTTTTCCGATTCTGACGGTGACACTGACGTTGCTCTACCTGGACAGGACACTCGGGATGCATTTCTTTACAGCCGGAGCTGGGGGCAACGCGATGATGTATGTCAATTTGATCTGGGCGTGGGGTCATCCGGAAGTTTATATTTTGGTGTTACCGGCGTTTGGCATATTTTCTGAAATCGTGTCGACCTATTCGAAAAAACGGTTATTTGGCTATACGTCGATGGTGTGGGCAATTTGGGCCATCGTCTTTCTGTCCTTTACCGTCTGGTTACACCATTTCTTCACGATGGGATCGAGCGCCGATGTGAATGGCTTCTTTGGTATTATGACGATGCTGATTGCGATTCCGACGGGGGTCAAAATTTTCAACTGGCTGTTCACTATGTATCAAGGGCGAATTAAGTTCGCCAATCCGATGATCTGGTTTATGGGTTTCGTGTTTCTGTTCACGCTTGGCGGGGTGACTGGTGTATTGATGGCGGTGCCGCCGATTGATTTCCAGGTGCATAATTCCTTGTTCCTGGTGGCCCACTTCCACACTATGATAGTGACTGGCGTGGTCTTCGGCTTTTTCGCCGGTCTTAATTACTGGGCGCCGAAGATTTTTGGATTTAAACTTAATGAAAAACTGGGTAAAATCGCTGCTTATCTCTGGATAGTTGGCTTTGTACTGGCTTTCGGGCCGCTGTACATTCTTGGATTTATGGGTGCGACGCGCCGGCTTGACCACTACGCTGCTTCGACTGGCTGGCAGCCGTTATTCATTGTGGCTGGTATTGGCGTGCTGATAATTGCCGCTGGCGTAGCTACCCAGATTCTGCAATTCTTAGTAAGCGTGTTATCGCGCCACTGGCAGCGCGACCCCTCTGGCGACTATTTGAATGGGCGAACTCTGGAATGGGCGACAGCCTCGCCAAGCCAGGAGTATAACTTTGCCCATTTGCCGGAAGTTAAAGAGCGCGACGATTGGTGGCGGATGAAACAGGACGGTGAGCCGCCTTCGAAGCTGCCCTATCGGGCGATTCGCGTCCCGGTTAATTCGCCGCACCCGATTATTATTGCTGCTTGTGCTTTCGTAGCCGGCTTTGGCTTTATCTGGCATATTTGGTGGCTGGTCGGGCTGGCGCTGGTTGCTCTACTTGTGACTATCTTTACACATACTCTGAGCGACGCCAGCGGTGAGCGGATTATCCCAGCCAGCGAAGTTAAAGCTATCGAAGAAACCTGGCTTAAAAAGCGGGAGCTGGCGAAATGAATTTTCTAATTCGCCGCCGCCTACTTTTTCACGAACAAACACTTGACGGGCGTCCAAATGGCCGGCCCGTGGCGTTCGCTAACGTTGTTCTTATAAAAAGTAGTTACCGGCTAGAGGCTGCTGATTGGAGCAAAAAATGAGCGAAATGACTGTAGCGGAGCATGCCGAGCCGGCCGAAGAACATAAAGCCGGTGACGACAAGACGATTTTTGGCTTCTGGGTTTACATTATGACCGACTGCTTGCTGTTCGCGAGCCTGTTTGCGACTTACGCGGTGCTGCACAATAACACCTTTGGCGGGCCTGGCGGTAGAGCGCTTTTCGAGCCGCACAGCGTGCTAGCCGAAACGCTAATACTGCTAACTAGCAGTTTTACCTGCGGACTGGCAATGCTAGCAGCCAGAAAGCGTAATAAACGCGGCACGATTGCTTGGTTCGCTGTCACTGCCCTGCTCGGCCTGGCGTTCCTCGGCATAGAAATTCACGAATTCGTCGGGCTGGTAAACGGTGGTAACAGTTGGCGGCGCAGCGGCTTTTTGTCATCTTTCTTCGTGCTCGTCGGCACGCACGGCACCCACATCA
>JARIHJ010000069.1 GCA_029288335.1 Candidatus Saccharimonadota bacterium | reverse complement strand
AGATGTGTATAAGAGACAGAAAACTAGCTCCACCTCTAGCCCGTGCTAATGGCCCAGGCGCTAAAGCCCTAACCGAAAACCCGAAACCGGAGCGCCTCTACGTCCGGCTAAATGACGCTAGCGATCAGAGTCTGCTGACTGGGCTTAAACAAGTCCTTGATAATTACCCGGGCCCGACTGATGTGGTGCTGGTACTCGGTGCGAGTGACAAAAAACAGATTATCAAATTGCCCAGCGGCGTAGACACCAGCCAGCCAATCGAACAAAGCCTCGAGCCACTCGTCGGTGCCGGCAACATCAAATTGCAATAGAACGACTAAGATAAACTCTGAAAATAATCTCTGGCTCTATTTTGAATGGCTGGCCAAGCGTCGGTCCGGCCTAAATATTCCTTCGGCGTCATAAGCATATACTCGAGCCCTTCATCGCCGAATACGATGTCGTTTTTTACCTTGGCGGCCAGCTGGACGACGACAAAATAAGCGGTCTTATCGGGCGAGAGGCTGCTTTGATACTTTTTGGCATAAACAATGTCACTCGCCGTTATGCTGAGCCCAAATTCCTCTTTTAATTCTCTTTGGAGAGTTTGGAATGGAGTCTCTTCACCTTCTGATCCGCCGCCGGGGAGGTCCAGATATAAGGGGAAAAGGTCGGTGTTGTTATCGCGCCGATAAATGAGTAACTTATCGCCAATGAAAACCAATCCTTTTGTGCCGCTAGCCGCTGGGTCATAGCGGAATATGTCATCCATACCTCTTAATTATATATTGCAAAAAAAGCCTTAAAGAACCGAAGTTTTTAGCAACTAGTGGATCACGCCGACGGTGCGGGTGAGGACAAACCCGGCGACAGCCAGAGTGATGACGGCGATATCGAGATAACGGTGGTGCAGGACGAATTCTTCGCCTTCTGTGACTAACTTCTTGAAGGCTAAGCCGTGGCGTGTGACGAAAATTAATGCCGCTACACTAGCCACTAGTACGACGGCTAACTCAGCCCAGCTAGCATTCCCGGATAGTAACTGGATTCTGGCGACGGGTTGGCTAGCTGGTAAATTGGTGGCGCCTAATGGCTGCACCGGCGCGCTAGCGGTCGTCACTACTGGAGTGAGTGGTTGGCCGTATTCGGCGACGACGACCGTTTCCGGGCCGCTTCCCTGGTAATTTGGCGAATTGGCAATGCCGAAACCGACGTTTTGGTAATTTTTATCGAGGATGTTGGCGCGGTGCTCGGGACTATTCATCCAGGCGGTCATTATGGCACTGGAGTCACCAAAGCCGTAGGCCAGATTCTCGCCGGCTGATTGGTACTGGTAACCTTGGGCGGTGTCGAATTGCCAGGGCTGCTCACCGGTCGGCGTGACGTGGCTCCAATAATTGCGCTGGACCATATCGTTCGCCTTGGCCTGGGCAGCGGCGGCTAGCTCGGGGTTGATGGTAAGAGCAGTCTCATTGTGGCTGGCACGCTGAGCATTAGTATCGGCTAGCAATGTGGCCGGGCTGACATTAGTGGCATAGCCCTGAACGCTGTGCATACTATTTGACCAGAGGCCGTTAATAACTAATCCTACCGACACAATTGCGAGGAGCGGCAGATAAGGCCAGTAGGTTTTCAGGTAAGTTTTGCTGTGTTTGTGGTGGGTGCCCGTGCGCTTTTTATGTGCTAGAGATTTGGGTTTAGCCCTTGTTTTGATAGCCATTTTTGTTTGCTTTTAATGGGTTAATTATAGCATAACTACTTATGAAAACGGCAATGGGCTAGGGCGATGGCGGCGGCTGAGGCGACATTAAACGATTCTTTCTGGCCCAGCATCGGGATTTCGAGCGCCAGATTGGCTAGAGTCAATACGTCGGCATCTAGGCCGGTGATTTCGTTGCCGACGATTAGGGCGAGCTTGTCCGGCGGCTTAAAATCAGGAAGTTTGACAGAATTTTTAGCCTGTTCTAGTGCGGCAACGCAAAAGTCACGAGTTTTTAGTTCTTTTAGTGCTACTTTAATATTTGATTCGTGCTTCCAAGTCAGAGTTTTTTCGGCGCCTAGCGAAGTTTTAACAATTTGCTTATCGATTTTATCCGCTAGATATGGCAAGCGTGGATCGTTCGCCATTCTAGGAAATGGCGTGTAGCCGGTTAAAATTACTTCGCTCGCGCCTAAGCCTTCGGCCGTCCGTAGCATCGCGCCGACGTTATGACAACTCCTGACGTCGTGAATCACCAGAATTAACTCTCGCATCATAGCTAGTCTAGCGCACAACAGCGCTTATGTTTTACAATTAGCTTAATGAGCGAAGATGCTAGGTTTGACGAAGAGCAGAAGACGCAGCGCCGGGCACGGCTGGTCGGTATGGATTATCTGGACACCTCGCAGCTCGGCAACAAGCAGTTATTTAAAAATATCCTGACGAACGATGAACTCGAGCAACTAAAAGTCATCCCGATTCAGGCCGACCAGTCGCACATTCTCTTCGGTGTTACCAACAACACTTCGCGGCAGACGATGTCGAGCTTGGAGCAGCGCTTTACTGATCAGCTGATCAAATTTTCGATGATTTCCGACGCCGGTTTTCGCGAGTATATGCGGCTGTATAATCCGCCGCAAAAAGTCGTCTACCACGACATCGAAGTTAATACCGCCGGCAGTGAACAATTGGTCCGAGAGGTGTCGCAGACGCTCGAAACTGTCCGCGCCGACGATATGCTGGCTTACCTGACGGCTCAGGCGCATCGGCTGAACGCCAGCGATATCCACTGCGAAAACCAGGAAGACAACGTGCGGATTCGTTTCCGTGTCGACGGGGTGCTTCACCCGATTGCCAACTTGACGAAGGAAAAGTACCGAATTTTGGTGTCGGCGGTAGCTTCTGCGGGCAATGTTTCGACCGCTAGCGAAGAGGCGCAGCAAGGCCACATCGCCCAGAAGGTCAAAATGGCGGATGGCAATCTGGTAGATGTCAACATTCGCCTAGAGACGGTGCCGACCATCAATGGTATGGATATCGTAATGCGCTTATTTAATATGAACCCCGAAATGTATCGGCTCGAGCGACTGGGCTTGTCAGAACGCGAGCGCGCCATTATCGATGCTATTGTGGTGAAGCCGAGCGGCCTAGTGATGGTGGTCGGCCCAACCGGTTCCGGCAAAACTACTACGCTTTATTCGATTATGAATTCGCTGATTAGCGACGAGCGTAAGATTATTACGATCGAGGATCCGGTCGAATACCAGTTTCCCGGTATTACGCAGATTTCGGTGCGCTCGACCGAAAAGGGGGATGACTCTAGCTTTGCCAACAAATTGCGGGCGGTGCTCAGGCTTGATCCAGATGTGGTGATGGTGGGCGAGATTCGCGATATGGATACGGCGCGAACGGCGCTTCAGGCGGCGTTGACCGGACATTTGGTACTGGCGACTTTTCACGCCAGCAGCGCGGCTGCGGCGCTGACCCGGCTGGCTGATATCATCGGCCAGAATCCGCTATTTGTCTCGGCGATTCGGCTGGTGATGGCCCAGCGGCTAGTGCGCTGTCTGGACGATTCGCTAAAGCAAGCCTATCAACCTAGCGACGAAGAATTGCAGCATATTTATCAAGTTATCCAATCATTGCCTGGCAATATTGAAAAGCCCAATTTGGAGGGCTTGCAGCTATACAAGCCTGGCAGTTCTACTGAGAACCCATACGGCTATAGTGGCCAGATTGCGATCCGGGAACAGTTTACAATGGACGGCGCTATCCGCCATATTCTAGAAAATCCGACCAAGGTGCTATCGACAGAAGACATTGAAGCGGCAGCGATTCAGTCCGGTATGCGTACAATGCTTCAGGACGGTGTACTCAAAGTTATCGCCGGCCAGACGACAATGGATGAATTATACCGTGTCATCGGCTAGCTTGACAGATGCAGCGGGTAGGTATATTACTCTTATAGGTTTAAGACTTAATATGAAAGAGCAAGCGTGGTTAATTTAAAGAGCCAGCATTCACTCGGTATAGATCGAAGAATAATTGCGCACCAAGGTGCCGAGATCTAATGTCACTGCGAGAAGATTTGAGCTGGCAGGATCGCAGCGCTTGTCGGGATGAGGATCGGGAAATCTTTTATCCTACCAGAGGTGTCAGTACAGCGCCCGCCAAGAAGGTGTGTGCTCGGTGTCCTGTCACAAACGAGTGTCTTGCTTATGCCCTCGAACGTAGAGACCCCTACGGTATCTGGGGTGGCCTTACCGAAGATGAGCGCGAGTCCTTGCAGAAAAAGAACTTAGGCCGGATCGCTAGCTGACAAGTATCGCTTTTTAGATAATTTGGTTGAAAAACAGATAGTTTTAGTGTAAATTATTTAAGTTATGAGTTCGGTTTTAGCAGAAATCGCGAATAATTATAAGAAGCGCCAAGTTGTCGACGTACGATCTGGTGACACAGTGCGCGTACACCAGCGTGTCCGCGAAGGTGGCAAGGAGCGTGTCCAGGTTTTCAATGGTCTTGTTATTCGCACCGATAATAAGGGCAGCCACACTAGCCGCATTACCGTGCGCCGGATTGCTAGCGGTGTCGGTGTCGAAAAGTCATTCTTACTGCACAGCCCGCTGGTTACTAAGATAGAGGTTACCAAGCGCTCCAAAGTTCGCCGCAACTACCTAAGTTATATGCGTGAGCGCACCGGCAAGCGCGCCCGAATGACTGGAGTAGATTTTGACCGCGAAGCCGTCAATGCCGTTCACGACGCTGCCGCCGAAGCCGAAGAGGCCAAACTAAAAGAAGAAGCCGCCAAAGCCGCTGAGGCTAAGGCCGAAGAAAAGGCCGCTGAAGAAGCTGCTAACGAGGCCAAAGTCGAAGCCGCCGTCGCTAGCCACGAAACATCCGATTCAGCTTCCGAATAGTAGATTATTTGCTACACTATTGGCTATGCAACTCGTGATGTTAAGTGGCAATAGCCGCCGCAACCAAACCTGGATTTATGAGGCCAGAAATGAACTCGGCCATTTATTTGACTCAACTTATGTCCAGGATTACGGCCATTGGCATACGGGTGCTGAGTGGATAAATTTGGACTACGAGCTGGCGGTTTTACAGCAGAACACGGCAAGCTTTAGTAAAAGTTATGCGGTCTTTGCTAAGTCGATTGGCACCGTTCTGGCCACTCAAGCCTTGGCACGAGAATTTATCCAGCCTAGGTTTATGTTGTTTCTCGGTATTCCGCTGGGCTATATCAAGGACAGCTACCCGCAATTCAGGGAAGTCTTGGCGGACAACAAGGTGCCACTTACAATTATTCATAACGACCAGGACACAGTGGGCAGCGCAGCTGAAGTCAAGGCTCTCCTGGATGAGAAGCTGGCCGAGCGCGGCGACTATAACTTCATAACTACTCCCGGCGACACCCACGACTACGAAGATTTCTCGCTGATTGCCGAGGAGCTCGGCCGCCTGAAAGAGCTATCTTAGAGTTCCGACTGTCGCCCTACCAGTTCCGGATAATAAACTATGTTATAAAAAGTCTAAGTGTGAGAAGACAGAGTAGGGCGAGTGGCGGGGTGGATATGAGAAGGCGTAGAAGGAGGTTGGTCGATCTGGAGACAGATCATCGTTGTCTGTCTCCAGGCCTTGAACTCCATCAGCGCCCCCTGCGGTTGTTTCCACCGAACATCATGTGCCTGATTATGGCGACTAGCGCCGCGACTACCGCGATCGGTATCAAAATGTTCGCGAAGATCGCATCGATGAACATTTGGACGACACCGGTCAGTACCAGCACAATGATGATCGCGATCGTGACCATCGCACGCTGCCACGTCCCGAACAGGAACCTGCCTGCCTGAGCCCAATTATTTCTAGGCTGCGGGTGGTGGTTTACCATCTTGCTCTCCTACTCTGTCGAAGGTCGATTCTCAAACACCGGTTGGTAGAGAATACAACTATACTGTAACACAAAAGTATAATTTATCAATCTTGTACAATAGCCTGTATGTCTGGGTCGAGAGTGGTAGGGTGCGATGAGGTGGGGCGAGGCTGCTTGGCCGGTCCGCTAGTAGTTGGCGCAGTGATTTTAGCCAAAACGATTGAAGGGTTAAAAGATTCAAAATTATTAACCAGATTGCAGCGTGAAAAATTGGACAAAGTTATCCGGGCTGAGGCGCTAGCGTTCGGATTGGGTTGGGTTAGCGCTAGCGAGATCGACGAGCTAGGCTTAACTAGCGCGGTGCGACTCGCTATGCAGCGGGCGCTAGCAGAGATCGCAAATGACTACGACGAAATTATTATTGATGGTAACTACAACTACCTAGCTAATAATCCGTTGGCACGAACTATGGTAAAGGCTGACCAGCTGGTGCCGGCCGTTAGCGCCGCTAGCATTATCGCCAAAGTTGCTAGGGATGATTATATGGCTAGCCTGGCGGTAAAATATCAGCATTATGGCTTTGACAAGCACGTCGGCTACGGTACAAAAGCGCATTTGTTAGCCCTAGCCGAGTTTGGCGCGAGCGATATTCACCGTAAAAGTTTTTCGCCTATCAGAGAGCTGGTCTTATGAGTTCTTTTACATCCGGCCGCAAAGCCGAAGCTGCTGCCGCTAATTATCTGAATATGCGCGGTTATAAGATCATCGAAATGAACTACCGCAGACCCAGGTGCGAGATTGACATTATCGCCGAAAAAGACGGCACGGCGTATCTGGTTGAAGTCAAATACCGCGACAGCGACAACCAGGGCAGCGGGCTGGATTACGTTACGCCGAGCAAGCTCAGACAAATGCGATTTGCTGCTGAAATCTGGGCGGCCGATGTCAAATGGCCTGGCGACTATCAACTAGCCGCCATCGAGCTAACCGGCCCCGACTATACTGTGACCCAATTTGTCGACAATGCGTTCTAGCGTAGCGAGCGCTTACGTTTAGCGTAATTTGTCGATACGTTTTAATTACATCGCGGTGATAAATGAGGCTGCCAAAAGTGCGCCGGTGTGTTAAAAATTTACGATATGTTTGAGCAGGTAGGCAGTCGTGAATCGCAATCTCCGCTAATTATGCACAACTATTTACAGGTAGCCACTAAGGCCCTGGTGGACTCTGGCATTAGCAGATATCTGAACGAGTCTAACCCAACACCGTTAGCAGCTGAAACCGATGATTTGAAAAGTGAGGAACCCCCAGGCGGGGATGCGTACTTTGTTGTTAGGTCTATAGAGATTCCCAGTGAGGCGAAAACATACTACAGCTTGGTGAAAATTGATGGTACCGGGCAGGCGCTTATGGATACGGATATTGGCTTATTCAGCCTAAGCTTAGAAGGGGAAGCGCTGGCCGCCATCGACAGCCAAGGCGAAATGGCCGATACCGGTTTGGTTAGAACCGTTCTAGCACTCAAAGACCTGCAACGTGCTATGGGTTGGGATTTTGACTGATTAGCTACTTTATCGGCAACGCTCCCTAGGCCGCCGATGTATCGCTTAGGATCATTTCAATAATTTCAGACTGAGATTGGTCGGCCGTTATGACCTTTTCCCTTACAAATTTAAGAAAATCTTTGTCATGGTGCCAATCCCGTATTTCTTTTTCGCCAAATTCGTGAGCGTTTGGTTTGGTGGCGTGGCGCTTAAGAGTTTCCGCTAACGGAATGTCAAAATAATAAAAATAGCTGTTTTCGATATCATCATGAAGAGTTTTTAGCATTATTTCATATTGCTTGGTCCATAAAATTCCTTCCAGAATGATGTGATAGCCATGCGATAGGCAAAAATTGATCGTTTGTTCGATCAGGCCTATGTTATCTAGTTGAGGCTTTTCTCTTTTCTCTTTGAGCACAATTCGGCGTAGATAATCTTCCTCGATAAGCGCGATTTTTTGCCCTTTATCCTTTTCTAGCATTTTATCGCGCAATAATTTTGCGGTTGTAGTTTTGCCCGAGCCAGAATTGCCGCGTAGCACAATTAGCATTGCTAGACCGTGTTTAAGAATTCGGCTAAAGATTTCAGCTCGCGTTGGCGCCAATTCACGCGGGCTTGGATTTCTGAGAATGAGATTAAGATATTGCGCTTAAGTGCAAGGTTGTCCAGCATCGGTTCAAAAAATTCTGTATATTTCTTTTGCCAACTCTCTGTCGCAATCGGGCCTGACGCGTACCAGATGAAATATTCCATACTCTTGCCGCCACCAAAGTTCTTTTCAATTTCTTGCCAATTGCCAGTCAGCCATTGCCAGGCAACTTCTCGGGTGTAATGATTACGCATTAAAAAGGCGAACCAATGAGTAATGTCCTGAATCCGGACTATATCGGGGTTGTTGAAACCCCAATCGACGATTTTGTGAGCGACTGCTTTGTCCCGTGTGGAGCATAGGGCTGCGGCAATAGATTCTTGGACGTCTGAGCTGCCGCTAGCTTCGTACTCCTTTATGAGCTGTTGAATGTAGCTAGGTTTGCCAAATCGTACGGCGGCTCTCGCTATGATGGCGCGCTGTTCAGCCGGCAGGGCTTCGACAGATTTGGCTTCGGTAAACTTGGCTAGGGCTATATCGACCGCCGGCTTGCTCTCACCGCCGACTGTTAGTGCCACCATAGTGGTACGCAGATGTTTGGTATTCACATCGTCATCCGGCCGATCGATCCAGCCCAACTTGCCGTACCAGTCAGCGGCTAGTTGGCGCTGAAAAGTCTTAAGTTTAGCTTCGAGGTCTAAGTCGCCGTCGATTAATGAAGCGGCGCTCCCGATTGTCCGGGAGAACATTTGCCACACACCGTCGCGGTCTTCTGCTTTGCAAGCATTCACCAGTTTCAGAATTTCAACCAGGCTTTTCCGGCCCTTTTTAGCTTCAAGCAACATATCATTAAGGGAGATGATGCGGCCGCTGGTTGGCAACGAGCGGTCTTTGATCTTGGCTAATAAGCGTTCAGCGGTTGGCTTATCCTCATAACGGACGATAAAATGCCCGCTCCCCGTGGGGTTGAAAATTGGCGCGGGAGAAACTTTTATAACTCCTGAGTGGCTATCGAGTATCTTTGGCTCAATTTCCGTATCGGCCAAGAGTGGTATCGGCCACAAGCTAGTTTCGTCTTCGCCATCGAGCAAGAAGCGTTCCTGCGAAAGCTCCAGAGCATCACCACTCTGTTTAACGATTAGCTCCGGTGTGCCGGACTGCTCAATCCAGGGGGTCATTAACTTGCCAATATCCATTTTGCTGGCTTGGCCCAAAGCTTCCCAGAGGTCTTGCCTGGTAGTGTTGCCGTAAGCATGCTTGGCAAAATAAAGCGCGAGACCCTTGCCAAAAGTCTCCTCGCCGATAAAATCAAACAGCATTTTTAGGATGCGCGCCCCCTTGGCGTAAACAATCGAAGGATCAAAGAGGCTCAAGATTTCGTCAGGGTGGCTGACTTTGACGCCGACCGGCTGGACATCTTTATAAACATCACGGACGGCTGCACCAATGACGCGGGAAGAGGCAAAATCTTCCCATTCTTGCCACTCGGGGTGTAACTTGTCTGGCGCCAACGATTCCATTACCGTCGCGAAACTCTCGTTCAGCCATAGATCGTCCCACCATTTCATTGTTACCAAATTGCCAAACCACTGATGGCTGAGCTCGTGAGCGACAACCTGGG
>JARIHJ010000089.1 GCA_029288335.1 Candidatus Saccharimonadota bacterium | reverse complement strand
GTCACTTTTACACATTTTACACAAAGCCTAATAACAATAACGAAGTTTATGAAAATTTTATTACAAGTTATAGAAAGGCAATTTTATGAAACTTCAAGTCACCCAGGAAAATCTAAACCGCGCGCTTAACGCCGTAGCGCGAGTCGCTAGTTCCAGAGGAACTTTGCCGATTCTAGCCAACGTCGCCTTAAAAACCAGCCAAAACCGTCTCTCTGTCGCGGCCACCAACCTCGACGTCGCTATCACCTGCTTCATCGGGGCTAAAATCAGCCAGGAAGGCGCTACCACCGTGCCGGCCAGGCTCACTCAGGATTTTATCGCCAGCCTACCGAGCGGTGTAATCGATCTCAAGCTGGACGGCACCAAACTAAACATCAAAACCGATCAATACGAATCCACAATTAACAGCGTAAGTGCCGACGATTTCCCAGTTATGCCAAAGGTAAGCGGCTCGAAAACTTTTGAACTACCTGTGGATAAATTAAAAGGTGCCTTTGGCCAGGTGGTGGGCGCGGCTGGTAGTGATGAAACCCGGCCAGTCCTCACTGGCATATATCTGGCAGGCGGCGATAAGTTAGTAATCGCGGCGACCGATAGCTACCGGCTAGCCGAGAAGACTCTAGCCGAAAAAATTAAACTAACTCCGATAATCATCCCTTCGAGTGCTGTTAGCGAATTACTCCGAGTTTTGCCCGACGCTGGCAAAATCACAGTTAATTACAGCGACCAGCAAATCAGTTTTTCGACCGATTTTATCGAGCTGACCGCACGACTTATCGATGGTAATTATCCGCCCTACCAAAACCTCATACCAACCAAATTTACAACTAAAGCCATCGTAGCCCGCGCCGATTTGCTCAATATCACCAAGGTCAGTAGCCTGTTCGCGCGAGAAAGCGCCGGCAGTATTACTATTAATGTCGACGACGAAGCTGGCAACATTAGCGTCCATTCGATCGCGAGCCAACTGGGCGAAAATACCGCTAGCGCTACAGCCGAGGCTACCGGCAGCGGCAGCATTACTCTAAATTCACGCTATTTACTTGATGCTCTGGGCGCGATGAGTGACGCCAAGGATATCTTCTTTGGTTTTAATGGCAAGCTTGAAGCTGTCGTAGTTAGGAATAATGACGCCAGCGATTTCACCTACGTAATTATGCCCCTAAAAAGCTAGCTAATATATTATTAATCTAATGGCTATTACCGACATTAGATTACAGCATTTCCGTTCCTACCATGACAGCTCGTTTGAACTCGACGGAAAAGTTAATATTATTGTCGGTCCAAATGCCAGTGGCAAGACTAACTTATTAGAAGCCATTCTAATGATCGCTGGCGCTACTAGCTGGCGCGCCAAAACCAGTGAAACCATCAGTTTTAATAAGCCTTGGGCGCGGCTCGACGCCCATACCAACACCGGCCAGCGCACATTAAAAATTATCAGAGAACCGAATAGCAAAACTTACGAAATTGACAACGTTAATTATAAGCGACTAGCTATCAATAAACGTTTGCCGGTTTGCCTGTTCGAGCCCAATCACCTACTAATTCTCTCTGGCCGGCCGGAGCTTAGACGCGATTATCTGGATGATTTAGCCGAGCAAATTTATCCGGAATTTGGACTCGCGAGAAGGCAATACCAGCGTGCCTTAGCCCAGCGCAACAGCCTGCTAAAACAAGGCCGAGTTAGTGCTAAGGCGCAAATTTTCAGCTGGAATATTCGCCTAGCCGAACTCGCCGGCCAGCTCGTTGCTAGTCGCTTAAGCTTGTTAGCCCAAATTAATAGCAAAATCAGCGACCTCTACCAGGCGCTGGCAAGCAGTCGCGACAAAATCAGTGTTAATTACGCATCACCACTGAATACGAGCCATTATGAAACCAGCCTGCTAAAAAACCTTGAAGGGAATATTGACGAAGAACTAGCCCGTGGTTTTACCCTGGCCGGGCCGCACCGCGACGACCTACAGGTAATTATCAATAATAAGGGTGTGAGTACCAGCGCGAGCCGCGGAGAAGCCAGAACCTTAACCCTGGCACTAAAGATATTAGAGGCGCAAACCCTGGAAGCCTCTAGTGGTTCCAGCCCCCTGTTACTGCTTGACGATGTCTTTTCCGAGCTTGACGGCGCTCGCCGTCAAAAACTCACTAAATATTTAAGTAACTACCAGACCTTCATCACCACCACTGATGCTGACGTGGTGATCCAGCACTTCACCACTAGCGCCAACATAATACCCTTGCAAAATTAAACCACTAGTGGTATAATCGGTAACTGTATTAAGGAATTCAGATGAGAAATCACGAATCCAGTTACAAAGTCAGAACAGCTGCCACCGCTACACTAGCAGCGCTTGGTGTTATTACTGCCGGTTGCAGTGCTGGTGCTATTAGTAACGAGCACACCCCTAAACCCAGCCATAGCACATCAACTACCCATACTGGTAAGAAATCTAGCGCGGCCAAAACCACCCATCCCACCAGCCCAACCACCTACTCTAACCACCCCGAAAGCTCAGCCAGCGCCACCACACCGAATAAAAAACTCACCATCACAGACATAAGCCTAATTAATTTATGTACTAACGAGGCTATTGGGAAAGCAGTACAACAATTAGAAGGCAATGGACTTATTTGCTACGATGGCACCATAAAAGAAACCCAGGAGGACGCCAAACAAATTCCTGGTAATAATATCGAATGGGTAGCAAAAGGGCTAACGCCAAGTAACGATCCACCCAACTACGTAGCCGAGATAATTGTAGATAACGCAATACCTGGCGGATTCAGTGATTATGCTCCAGATTATATTGGGGTGATTGACGGTGAGACTTCCGGTTGGGATCCAAATGCACTTGCTGTTGGAGCCTCCGGAAAAGCGCTAATAAGTGAACTCAAAGATTCAACGGGTGTGCCAGTGGCATCAGTTGGGGTTACTGTGCTCAGTAGAGGTGCGATTGCGCCCTTTGAAGCCAACGAGCAACTAATGGATGCTGTTCTTAAGGCTATAGGTGCCCAAGGGGATATTGGCTTGTCTGGCAAGAACGTAGCTCCAGCTTGCCTTCAGCAAAAGTCTTGTTAGGGACACTCTTCCCAACCCTACGGCGCAACATTGTAGAATTTGAGTAGTTTGGACAAGTCTTGTCTATAAAAGCTCAAACAACAACCCCTTCAGCGACTCGATTTACACACTAAGTTTTGTCTACAAATTCAATATACTGGCTGTTCTTTGCCACAGGATAGCCTTTATTTTCAAGCCAGCCGAGAGCTTGAGTTTTGCCCTCCTCAGTATAGTACGTAATTATGATTGTTACCGGGTCGGTGGGGTTTGCCGGAGAAGTATAGTCGATTCGAAAAGGCGCGTCGGCATTGCCAACAAAAGGCAGATAGTTAATTATCTGATTGCTTTGAGCAAAAGCAGTAGAGTCTGATGCGAATTTCTGACCGCCATAGCCTTCGCGAGTTTGTTGATCTTCCGGATGGCTCTCGAGCCAGCTGATGCCAGTCGGTGAATTTGGCTGTAAAATAACGTAAACCTTTTTGATGCCAGTTGTGGGGCTAGAAAAGGTTACTTTAGTAGGCGCAAAACCCTCAAAGTTGGCGGATATAGTATGTTGGCCTGGACCGACATAAAATTCACCTGGTTTAACCGGCTTCTTGCCGTCTAGTCTGGCGCTTGCCGCCGATGGCGACATTACTAAATTAATGTTGGGCGGTTTGCGTAGCGATAAAACTATCGACAGCGCGACCAGTGCCGCAAAAATTACCCCTATGGTGACCAGTATTAATTTTTTACCCATTACTTTTTACCCTCACTAATGTAAAACCGGCAAAATAGGCTGCGTGGTCAACCTCTGGAGAGTGGTTAAACTGAGAAGCTTCAGCAACCGAGTAACCGTCAGCCTGGGGGCCAACATATATAAACGTATGGTCACTATTAACGAATATATCGCCCGGCTGAATTTGCGCAGTACTCGTGACGTTATTGATGATCTGGAATTTTTCGGGGTGACTTTCAGCGTAAGCTAGCTGAGTGGATGTGCCGATACTTGGATAATTTGGGTCGACACCACTGGCGTGCATAACCGTGGCTACAAATGCACCGCAATCAGTGTAATCGGTGCCATCCACACCATCCCCGTGTTTTATGGCGGCAATGAATGACGGCGGCGTGTACTGGGTTGGGTCGGTGTTGGTACTGGGACCGTTACCTGCACGTTGCTGAAAACCGTGGTGGCAACCTGACGGCTCAGGATTTATGGCCTGGCCGCCACTATAACAAGCTGGCGTATCAACTCCGCCGGCAGGGTTAGCCACGTCGTCCCAAGCTAAATTAACGGCCGTTTGGACTATACTGCCCTGTACTGGGCCAACTACTCCTCCCGAACAACCGCTTGAACTACCACCGGTGGGGACCGTTCCTGAGTTTAACGCCGTCAATAAGTCGGTGGCGAACTGACCAATAGTGTGTCCGGGCATACTGGGTATAGTTCTGTTCAGGTCAACACTATTCATATCAGACAAGATAAGGCTTCCCTCGGCAGGTGCACCAGGCCAAGAGTAAAAGTCATTCAATGCCGTGGCGGTGGCTTGCACATTGCCGCTCTTTAAAGCAGCCAGGAATTTAGCCATATTAGTCTGACTGAAGAACGCAACAGTTTCTTTTATGCCAGTTTGATAGTCTGGATAGTTTCTCACCCCGGCCGAGTTATAGGCGGGGAAACTCGGAGGTTGAGTATAGTTATAAGGGTTGTATTCACCTCCACCACCACCCGATTCATGCACTTCCCAATCAGCGAGAAATTTAACAATATCGCTACCCCCCGAACTGCTCGAGCCAGTAGTGTCGCCCGTTCCTGACGCGTCGCAAGAATCGTTTTGGACATCAAAATAGCCAATGCCATAATCAAAAACTTGCTGTTGGGCGGCCGACATTGCGAAGACGGCAGGGCCAACCAGACCGGAAATAAAGACACCCGCCAACGCTACGGCTACCATCCTAATACTTGTGTGCCACACTTTTATATTTATCGAAGAAGTCCTTTTAGCCATAGCTTAAGAATTGGCAAACCCTAGTTCGGTGCAAGATGTTGCATCGCCTTCATAGCAACCCAGACTTTTCATAGTTTCGGTATCAAAGACGAAGAAACGGATTGTTAGCCAGCTAGGATCGTTACTCCCACAGGTACTCTGGGGATAGGCGTTAGCGCCAGTAGTATTATAGGGATTTATAGAACTGGTTCCCACCTGGACGTCCCACTGATTGCTACCGTCAGGGTTTTTGGTACCCACGATGTTTACTCCAAAGCACTGCTGAGCCTGCTTGA
Source organism: Candidatus Saccharimonadota bacterium (assembly GCA_029288335.1). Taxonomy (GTDB): domain Bacteria; phylum Patescibacteriota; class Saccharimonadia; order Saccharimonadales; family UBA4665; genus JARIHJ01. The sequence continues at coordinate 4,082 of JARIHJ010000089.1, read as the reverse complement.
TAATTTGGCAAGTCGTATCTGGATTATGATTGCTATCGGTACATTGTGAGTCCAGCAGGTTGGCAGCGTTAATAGAATTCTGGTAGGGGTCGCTGGTGGCCGCGTTATTCATATCGGCGTCACTAAAGCCGTATTCCGGGAAGCCGTAGACCTGCTCTAGATTAACGGTGCCGGCAGCGTAGCTGGGTCTCGCTATTAAGCTGGATAGCGAGTGAGCCAGCGAGCCGAAAATGCCGGTAATATCGCTGGTAATACTAGCGACGTTAGTGTAAATGCTGGGGTTGATGCTGGTGGCTAGCTTGTTCAACAGTGAGCCGTTGAGCCAGGGGTTGAAGATGCGATCGGCAAAAGAGTTGCTGGCGAATTGCTGTTGTTGTAAGGCACCCTCGTCTTTGCTTTGTTGCGCTTCCTGAGCCGGGGTGAGAGCGCCACCGCCAGATGTCACAGCCTGGGCGTTTGAAGTTAATCTAGCGCCAAAGTTCAAATAATTTCCAGTTTGTGCGCCCTGCGGGAAGGCAGTAACTGGCGCCCCAACCATCCAACCGACTATCATACTGGCAAATCTAGCTATAGAGCTGCCTACGCCAGGAATCTGCGTGATCAGTGGGCCCAGCACAGTACCCAAAATGGCACCGATTGGTCCGCCGCCTAACAAGCTGACAAAGAAACCGCCTACAGCGCTACAGGCTAGGCCAAGTCCTGGTATATCATTTATCCAACTTAACGGGCTGCCCTGAGATAGATTCTTGAGTGCGTTTTCCGGAGGAACGCCTGGAGGCAGCCCGTTTTTGTTAAGCGGAGGAGCGTCGGACATACCGGCGTTAATCTCCTCGGCGTTTTGCGACTGGGCTTGTGCCCAGTTGGTGCCGGCGTTAGGGTCGCTTGTGTCGCTGTTATTGTCATAAAACGCCTGTGAGTAATAACCGAGTTGCTGGGTGCTTGTATCTTGGCCACTTTTTACCTGGCTGCCGAGCGACATATATTCTGAGGCGAAGCGTATCAGGGGGATAATGACTTCTGCCATTTTGACCGCCGGATAAGCGTCGTTCAAGCCTTTCATTATGCAAAGAGCGGCTATTATTCCGCCGATACCAGACGCAGTCTTACTGGTAAGCTTTTCGGTGAGGTTTTTGGTCAAGTCTTTCAATGCTTGGTTGCCAAAGCCACCACTGCGGGCAGCCTCAGCCTCACCAGTAGTGCTCCTGGCTTCGTCTGTTTCAGTTTGGGCCTGTTCATTCTGCTGTTGGCACGCCGTCTCGCCGCTTTTGCAGTTTTCTTCTTGTGCGTTTACCGTGGGTTCAGTTGTGCCCTCCTCAATGGCCTGCTGTTGGTCTTGGTTCATTCGCTGCTTCCACTTGTCTAATGTTTCTCCTATTCTCTTGTTTTTAGAGTTGCTCATAATATGCCAGCCTAAGTTATACATATTATCGAGGAGGCGAGCTCCCATACGGGAGGTTAGGGCGTTGAAATTTAGGTTTTGCAGTATCCCTCTAGTGAGCGCGCGGCTGATAAGTGGATTGTTGCCGAGATCCTCTGCCGCTATAAACACCTTACCGTCTATCACTTTAGGTAAGCCTTTTAGGTTATATTTCTCCTTTAGATATTGAGCTGCCTCGTCTGGATTCATATTTTTTATCTCGGGATATTTTTTCGGATCTAACCGAATTCCTTCGGTAATAATTCCGGCCTTGCTGGTCACAAACTCGACACCGTTAGCCTCTAACTTTGCTGTTAACCTTGGTGCTATTCTGCTGCCAATGAAGCCAAGGCGCGTGCGCTCCCAGCCACCTCCTGTTTTTAGCGCTCTGAGCTCTTTGATATCTTTCAAGATACCGGAAGTGCGCTGGTTGCCATGATCCTCCAGGGATGAAAAGTGAAAATGCTCAAGATCACTAGCGATCTTTAAGAATTGGAGTGGACCAGAGATGATGGACAAAAAGCTAAAGCCGCCACCAAGCACAGCGCCGGTCAAGAGTGTGCCGACTATGCCCTTTTTGTGTCGGTTGGAGAAGTTTTTAGCCCTTTCCAAACGGCTGGCGTCGTGGTCGTTGGTGTTATGGCCGAGCCCGACCTGGTCGCCAGCAGTTTCGGCTGAAGCTAGGCTTTGTTTGTCCGCACTTTTATTGTCGGTATTCTTATGGTAAAAGCCGCCATCTTTTGCGTGTACCCCTGGGTCCTTTATATTTTTTTCATCTTTACCAATGCCGGTAATTTGGCTGAGTCGCTCGGCTTCGGTTTTTTCGTCGTCGTAGACTGGCATTTTAGTTTTAGGCTTTTCCCATTTGCTAGCTTGTGAGCTAGCTAATTAATCAGTTAATTATACTCCTGGGGTTAACCGGTTCGCTAGGTCGATCGTGCCAGCCGGCTGGCTCATCTCGCCTGATTGCTGAGCTTCGATTTGCTTGACCTGCTCGGGGTTGGTGGTAATCAGGCTGGTTTCGGTGGGGCTCGCGATCACTTGAATGTGAACGTGGTTGCTACCGGCGAAGAACAGACCTTGGCCGACCGGAAACTGGCTCAGGCGCTTTTTCTCCTCGCTGGTCAGCTTGAAGACGTCGGCCAGCATATCAACCGCGCTAGCCGACTGCTTCAGCAAAAATTGCATAGACGAGTTGGCGACGATGGCACGGCCCATTCGGCTGCCCATAAAATCTTCGACGTCTTGCGAGATGGTGGTGATGCCGAGGTTATATTTGCGGGCGCGCTTGGCCAGGGAGAACATAAAGTTGGCGCTGTCCTCGTATTTCATCAGCTGCCAGGCTTCATCAATGAGCAGTAGGCGCTTTTTCTGGTCGGATTTAGTCTTGTTCCAGATGTAGTTAAGGACGATATACATAGCCACCGGACGGAGTTCGTCCTCGAGGTCGCGCACATTGAAGACGACCATTGGGTTATCGATATTGATATTGCTTTGCTGGCTAAAGATGCCGGCGAAGGTGCCGCTGGTGTACTTTCTCAATCTTTGGGCTAGCTGCGGGCCGGTGCCGCCCATATGGAGCAAGGTGTCGTAAAGGTCGGTAATGGTCGGCGGCTGGCTAGTGTGAGTCAGTGGGTCGTTGGTGATGCCGGCTTTAGCATAAGTTTCGATCAAAGCGGCGTCCAGATCTGCCTCTTCGCTTGGTGCTAGCGCTGGGGTCAGCACGCTCGCACCCGTACTTTGGATTTGGGCCTGAGCCCCACCCATCATTAGGCGCAGTAAGCCGTGCAGGGTGATGAGGTTAGACCGCAAGGCGTTGTCGGCCTCCTCGGTGTCGATAACTTGCGGTAGGTCGAATGGGTTGATACGGACATTAGAATTTAGTGACAGCCGGACGTAAGCGCCGGCGACGGCCTCGCACATCCGCTGGTATTCGTTTTCCGGGTCGATGATGAAAATCTCGGTGCCAAACATCAGTGAGCGCAGTGCTTCCAACTTTACAGTGAAAGATTTACCGGCGCCGGACTTGGCGAAGACCACCGAGTTGCCGTTTTCCAATGAGAAGCGATCAAAAATAACCAAGCCGGAATTGTGCATATTGATGCCATAGAGAATGCCGTTTTCCTGTGTCAAGTCGGCGCTAGTAAACGGAAAAGTGGTCGAAAGTGCGCCAGTCGACATATTGCGGCGGATTTGGAGTTGATCTTCGAACTGCGGCACGGTCGAGTTGAGGCCGTGTTCCTGCTGAGAAGTGGCCGGCTTAGAAAACACTAACTGCTGGCCGAGCATTGTTTCGATCTTATGGCTAACAAACTCCATTTCGTCCTGACTGCTGACGTAAATCGTGAAATACATCCCGAAGCGGAAAAAGCGCTCCTCGCCGACCTGCAATTTATCGCGCATTTCTTCAGCATCCTGAACAGCGGCTTCCTTGCCCGGGTCGCGCACGCGGCCCTTTTCGCTGTCAATCTGTATGCCGGCTTCAATTTGCGATACTTTTTTGCGCAAGTTTTCGAGCACCACCTGGCTTTCGACCGGATAAATGTACATAGACAGGTCAATCACTTCGTCCATATTCACAATACTCGACAACCAGCCGGTAAAGACCTGACGCGGGAAGCCGTAGATGTAATAGGTTCGCGCCAAACGCGTACCAATCTGGAAG
>JARIHJ010000072.1 GCA_029288335.1 Candidatus Saccharimonadota bacterium | reverse complement strand
CCTAGCAATACACTGGTAGAAATTTACGACAACCAAATTTTTGCCGGCTCCACCCCATGCAATAACGGCACATTTTCATTAAAGGTTGGCCTGCTGTTTGGCCAAAACCAACTAATCGCCACAGTCTACAACGCCAACAATCAAGCTGGTCCCAATTCCAATACAGTTACAACTTTTTACAGCGTATTACCAAGCCAAGGAGCCGGCCTGGCGCCGTTAAATTTTACTGGTCAGCAGTTAATACTCAACACCCCTACGGTATTCCGTGGTAGTTTTCCGGGAGAAAATATGAACGTACCTATTAACATTATCGGCGGCACACCACCGTACGCCCTCAATATAGAATGGGGCGACGCCACCAATCAGCTAGTGTCACGCACCAATAATCTGCCTTTTAGTGAAGACCACACCTATGAGAAGGCTGGGACGTTTCAGATAAGCCTGGATGCCACTGACGCTCAGGGTCGCGTCGCTTTTCTAACGGTTGCGGCTATAGTTAACGGCCAACCCCCGTTAGCCGCAGCAAGCGGTACCTCTGGAGGCAGCGGTGGCACATCGGCCAAGCTAATTGACCTATGGCCGCTTTGGACTGCTTCAATCGCCATCGTCGTCAGCTTTTGGCTAGGCGAAAAGCGCGAAAAACGCGTAATTTCTGCTCACCCTTCTCTAGTTCTTCACCATAGCAACTAGATTGTGTAAAAACTACTACAACTAACCGGTGATAACATCTTTGCCAGCTTGTTAAAACCCCTTCTCTTGGGTTATGCTTTAGATAGAGAGTTTAAAGTTAAGGATTAGCTTTTCATCCTTTAAAAACTTAAAAGGCAAAAAGCAATATAGAGACAAAATGAGGGTAAGGGCGCTGGACCTGAGGAAAATGCTACCGCTAGCTCTATTGCTGCTAGCTAGTAGTTTACTGCTTCTCACGTCCTCGCCAGCTACAGCTGCGACTGGCATTAACCAGCAAATAAACTTCCAGGGGCGATTGCTGAACTCTCAGGGGGCAATCGTCGCAGATGGCAATTACAATATCGAGTTCAAGATCTACAGCGGTGGTGACGGTCAGGAAGCCGGCGACACAGGCGGCACACTCGAATGGACCGAAGACTATTTGAATAACAACAATCAGGGTGTACAGGTCAAAAATGGCTACTTATCAGTGCAATTAGGCTCGATCTGTAGCTTTGCTGGCGGTACTTGTGAGGGAAATACTAACACCGGCGTTAACTGGAACTCCGACACCTTATGGTTGTCAATGAACATAGCTGGCACCAACACTACCTGCACCACGTTCTCCGCTTGTAGCCCTGATGGGGAGATGACACCAATGAAACGCTTGTCGGCTAACGCATACTCTCTAAACTCTGGCTTGCTGGACGGCCTCTCTTCTTCAAGTTTCGGCCAACTGACCGCCAACCAAACTTTCAGCGGCAATAATACTTTTACGGGTGGGTTCTCGGTCCAAAGCGCCGGAGGCACGCCATTACTAAATGCGGATGTCTCGACAGGAGAGTTACAGATTGGCTCCTCCACTCCCAGCACCAACTCCAGCCTACTGGTACTAAACAGCTATAGCGGCGCTAGCGATCCATCGATCGGTGTTAACGGTGCAATGTACTACAATACGTCCCTCAACGCTTTCCGGTGTTATACCAATGGCGTTTGGGCTAACTGCTCGGGCGCCCAAGGCAGTTTCGTCCAGTTAGCGCCAAGTTCCGCCCAAATCGACAGCTCCACAAATAGCTCAATCTTCATTAACAAAACTGGTGTCAGCGGTGATTTAGTCGAGCTGCAATCAAATGGTACAGACTCATTCGTAGTCAGTAATACCGGCGACGTAACTCTAGGCAACAACGCTAATCACTCCTTAGCCGTGGTAACCGCAGCCGCCGGCAATAATGGCAACTCGCTGACCGTGAGTGCTGGTAACGGCGGCACTAGCGCTTCGGCCGCACTAGCAGGTGGCGCGCTGGCACTGCAGGGTGGTAATGGTGGCGGACTAAACGGCAACGGCGGTAATATTTCGATTGATGCTGGAGCAAAAAGCGGAAGCGGGACCGATGGTACAGTTAACATTGGGACTAACCATGCCAGTGCTGTAAACATTGGCACTTCCGGGGTGACTACTAACAATAACGGCAACCTGTCACTTGGAGGCTCACTGGTATTAAAAAACGGCTCAAGCGCGGTTACCTTAAATAATGCCGCCGGAACATCCGGGAACTATAGTTTGGCATTTCCAACTTCAGCACCCGCTACCGGACTGTGCTTGGAAACCAGCCCGGGCGATGCTAACCAACTGGTTTTTGCCAGCTGTACTAACAATAACGCCAGCATCCAGGAAGTAACAGAGTGGGATGCTAACAATACCAACACTCTCACCATCTCACCGAGCACGGTAGGTGATGAAGTCGTGTTGACCACTCAGATCCCAACCAGTGGTGTAACTGTTACCAATGTCAGTGGTGGGGGCGTCACCACCTGGAATAAGGTGGTAGTTAGCGCTGGTAATGGCACCGTTAACCGCGTGGAGATGTGGGTCGGCACGGTTGTGTCTGCCGGCAGCTCAACCATCACCGTTACGTATTCTTCGTCGCCAGGTGCCGAGGAAATTACAGCCACTGAATTCACAGCAGCCGGCGTAAATGCTTCGACCTCTTGGGGTATCGAAAGTTCCGCCAGCCAGCTTAATAACACCTCCTCTACGACCGTCACTTACCCAAGCCGTACAGCTGTAAACGGCTCGGAACTATACGTCGGCTACGCCCAAGTACAGAATCCGCCAGCGACCAGTGGCACCACCCCTGCCTTCAACTACATCATCACGAGCACGCAGCATAACGTTATCACGTACGACACCGACCTTGCCGCCAATACCAGTTATCAGCCAACTGCCAACCAGAATTCTGCCGGTGAGTCTAACACCGTGGCCGTCGTGTTGACTGCTTTCGTTACCAGTACCTCGATCAACAATACCACTTCGCTTCAGCAGGCCAACTTCTATATCCAGGCAGCCACTAACGGTTCAGTGGCCGGTGTGCTGCAGGCAGCCAGCAGCGGAACGGCAGACATTTTGGATTTGCGCAACAGTGGTGACACCAATGTCTTAGCCGTAGGCTCAACTGGTAACCTCACGCTGAGCCCTAGCGCTTCAACTACTGCCCTGCAGGTTCAAAACACCAGCGGCAATGGCATACTGACCGTAGATACTCAGAACAACAGAGTGGTGCTTGGTTCTCCTGGCTCGACTGCTGGCAAGCTGACATTTAGCGATTCAAGTGATAGTAATACTATTTCTCTTACCGCGCCGACATCAATTGCTGCCAGCTACACACTATCCCTACCGACTAACACACCAACTGGTGGCCTCTGTTTGGGTACCGATCCCAGCAACGCCAGCCAGCTTATTTTTGCCTCTTGTGCCACCCAGGTATCGGCAGCTTCCATATCTTATGTCAATACT
>JARIHJ010000059.1 GCA_029288335.1 Candidatus Saccharimonadota bacterium | reverse complement strand
ACCGAAAAGATGTTCACAACCTTGGTGATAACCCCGTTGAATGTCGAGGTGGCTCCTTGGGTGTCACAGCTGCCTGAACCGTTGTTATTTAGCTGCAAATTGGATGTACCGCTACAGATACTGTTTTGAATATTGGCGGTGCCGGCGGCACTCGCGCTGGTTAGCGGTACTAATGCTGGCAAGGCCAGACTAACAATCGAGGCTAATACGACCAGTGTTTTCTTAAATTTGCTCAACATTTTATTTCTGCCTTTCATTACTTAACTAAGTTTATACCACGTTTCAACGAGTGGCTGCAAGAGTGTATCCATGCTAAATATTCCCCAATACAAAACGGGCTATTACTTGCGCTAGCGCCACTATAACCAGCCCAACCAGCGCGTACATAAGGGTGTGCTTAGCGCTAGCGACGGCGTTCGATTCGCCACCAGAGGTGATGTATTTGAAGCCGCCAACGATGATCATAATAACGGCGACAATGCCAACGATAGTGCTAAAAATGTTCAAACCATTCGTGATTAAGTGGTTAATATCGCTGGTACCGCCACCACTCGAACAACTGCCACCAGTGACGCCGATGCCTTGGCAGATTTGATTTTGCGTGCCGCTAGCTGCTAATACGGGGGTAGATATCGGTAAAGCTACGCCGGCCAGTACAGCTAGCACCAGTATAAAGCTGGCCAGCCTGCGCGCTAATTTTATCTTAAAACGTCTCATATACTACCTACAATAAACGTAAATATCGTTTCAGATAGAGCTATAACAATTAACCCGATAACAGAGAATAATATCGTCTTCTTGGCTGAGGCGACGGCTTGGGCTTCACCGCCGGAAACTATGAATTTGAAGCCACCAACGATGATCATAATAACGGCGACAATGCCGGCGGCTACGGCAATAATCCGGCTGACCTTCAAAATTAAACCGTTGGAGCCGGTCAGCGGATCGGTTTTGCTACTAGAATTATCCTGGCAGGCAGCCGAGCCCGGAGCCTTGCTACAGACACCACTGTTATTAATAACATTGTAGGCGTCGGCGCTAGCGGGAGCCAGCATAAAGAAGCCAACTACGAGGAAGGCCAGCGCTATCACTAACAACTTCATCAGATTGCCCCCACGACAAAGGTGACAATCGCCTCAGCTAGGATGCAGGCGGCTAGTCCAAAAATAGAGTAGAGAAGACCGTTCTTAGCCTTGGCCACAGCTTGCGGCTCGCCAGCGCTGACAATATAGCGAAAGCCGGAAATAATTATAAATAGCAATGTTAACGCGCCAGCAATTCCAAAAACAATTTGGAGAATAGTTTGGAGTTCATGACCGGTAGCTGGCGTCTGAGGTAAATCTAGTGTGCCAGCCAGAATAGTTAATCCTGTCATCATTAACCGCCTCCAATGCTATTACCGATAAACGATACAATCACGACCGCGATCAGCGCAATTACTAGACCAACGAGAGCAAACATAATGGTCTTACGCCCGCTAGCGGCTGCTTCCGGCTCGCCGGCACTGGTGATGAATTTGAAGCCGCCGACGATGATGAATACTACCGCCACGATGCCCGCTACTCTGAGCAGATCGTCGATAACTGCCAGCACGATCAGGATCAAGAAGCTGCCCTTGCCTAGAACGTTGCCCTCGCTGCCGGATTCGTTAATTTCACAGCGGCCAGTGACGGGGTCTTTATCGTAAGGCAGGTACTGGTACCACGGTTCTAGACCGAAAAACTGAAATTGATTTTTGGAGCAGGCACTGCTGCCGCTACCACCGCCACCACCTGGCGGGGCTACACGCGCAGCGCTAACCCCGGCCGGCGCCAGCGCAGTTAGCAGGAAGAAACCGGTTAGAAAGACTGTCAGCATCCGACTAATTCGAGAGTATAAGTTAGGATATTTGGCCATTAAATAGGCCTCCTGGAATGATAAAGTTCAAAAATGCCCACAAGAATAGGAAGGCAACTAGTGCAATAATGGCATTGGTGATGTGACTCTTGGCACTGGCGACCCGCTGCGGATCACCGCCCGAACTGGAAAACTCGATACCGCCATAGATGATCATCGCCACGGCGACCACGCCAACCAACGCCGATAGTAGATTTACAGCATCATCGAGATAAGTATAAATCGCTTTGCAGTGTGAGTCGGCCGCGCACGTTTTGTTGGCTGCCGCCGGGTCCGGGGTCGGTTGGTAGGTTTGCTGTTGGGTGCCACCGCCACCTTTGGGCTTGGCATAAGCCGCAGGAGCTAATAGCGTAGCGCCTACTGTCATTAAAGACAGAACTAGTAGTGCAGACTTTACAAATAAATTCGTTTTTATTTTCATCTTTTAATGAATTTTATACTTTGGGATTGAAAAATGTCAATCTATTATTGCGCATTCATCCTACTTGTGATATGACAGAAGTAATGAAACGACCGGACTCGTGGGAGCGCAAGTTTAGCACTAAGCTAGTTGCCGCTGGTCTGGCTGTTAGCACTGGGATGGTAGCGCTGGCGGGTTGTGGAGGCAATGGCAATAAACCCTCAGCTCCAAAAGTAACGCCGAGCCAACAGTCATCCTCTCCCAGTGTCAGCCCTAAGCCTACAGAAGCGGGGCCAACCCAAGCTCCAACCAGCGAAGCTGGGCCAACTGTAACTTATGCCTTTACTCAAGACCAGATAAACCAGCTAGAGGCCAATACCAATGTGGACGGTTCTGGGTTTGATGACAGCCAAGTCGAAGCTTTGCAGCAAAGCATAGAAACACTAGCTGCCAACCCTGAGGTTTGGGCGAAAGCGACTTCAAGCAATCCAAGAATAGCTGCTAGCGCCCTTTGTGCCGCTAATGAGGCCGCATTTCGGAGTGGAGATGTCAGCATCGTTAGGGCCGACTACGGGCAATTCGAGGGGGATGGGGCTGGATTCAATATAGATTATGATACCGCCGAGATGAACAAGCTAATATACCAAAAGAATCTCAAAGGTCCCGACCAAGTCACAGGCTATAGCTGCACGCTTTCCAAAGCATTGGATCCTGCCCACATTCCTAGCCTAGCCACAACCCCCTGGGGGCAAAAGCTAGCAGCCGCGAAAGATCAAGTAGTGCCTGACCCTAATGGGACTTGGAATGGAGAGAATTTGGGCAATAACTACTACGTAGCCGCTCATATGCTGGAAACCGAAACTCTCGCCAATGGCAGTACGGGAATATTGCGAGATGAGGATGTGGTGTTATATATCTTCAACCAGTACATCAACAACAGCAACGGCCAGACCGTTACAGTCTATATGAGTGACAGCCTGTTCAACCGCGATTATTACCAAAACAACCCGAACGCACAGAACTAAATAAACATAACCTAATAAACCTCGGGGCTTGTATTCCATTTTCAAGCCGCTAATGGTTCAATTAAACCTATATAAATTGATTTTGTGAAATGCTTAAAAAACACAAACTAAAATGGGCAGTCGTAGTATCGCTATTATTACTGATAGCGACTTCTGCTTTTATTACTTTCTCGGTTAGACCAGCTTTAGCTAACGGGCCGACCAATCAGAAACTCTGGGATCAAGCTACGAAGTATTGCGATCAGCTATACAACTCAGACAATTATCAAGAAGCAAAAGCAGCTCCGTGTACTTCTGCCTATTACCAGGGGGCTATGTATAAAACCGACCCTACGGCCCCCGGGGCTAATCCTGAGAGCAAAGCCTGCCCCGCTAACACATCTACACCCGAAGCACACCAATTATGTACATCAAGCTGGGAGGCGGGCTACAACGGAACGCAGGCAGGCTCCGGCGGGTCCCAGCAAAGCCAACTGATTAATGGTCTTTGCGCTCGCTACCAAGGCAACTCCAACTCCTTTAATTCTTGCGCCCAAGGTGTAACACAGTACCAGAACGGCAAGAATGAGTCGGATTCCTGCCAGAGCGCATCGGATGTGGGGGCATGCGATGCTGGCTGGATAGGTGCACACGGCAAGCTTAATCCGGTTCAAACGACTGCCGCTGCAACCGCGTACTGCAAGAAAAAAGGCTGGTCATCGGGCGGAGCGCTAACTGATTGCTTGATCGGCTACGAAAGCGGGTACGGCAACGACAAGACCAACGCCGCCTGTGACGTGCTGTCGGGCAATGACAAAAAAATCTGCCAGACCGCCTACACCGATGGTAGCAATGCCTTTAACGCCGCCCTTACAGGCAATGGCAAGCCCACGCCGCCAGAATGTGGTAGCAAAAATACTCCTCTCTCCTGGATCATCTGCCCAGTCTTTAATGTAGTCTCAGAAGCTGCTGACACTCTGAATAACGTTATCACTAGCTTGCTAGTGGTGCATACCAATAATATCTTTGGCACCAGCCCTAGCGCTCAGGCTTACCACCAAACC
>JARIHJ010000040.1 GCA_029288335.1 Candidatus Saccharimonadota bacterium | reverse complement strand
TGTGTATAAGAGACAGGGTCCTAGGTGTTCGCCAGCGGCCGCCTAGCACATTATTAAAACCGCCACTCATAATTCCCCACTCGTTTTGCGCATAGGGTGCCATCCCCTTTGGCCTTAAGGCATCACGTGGCGCTAGAGGCCTGTCACTAGCCAATCCCACCACAATCGGTCGACTGTCTGGAAACAGTAGTCGTTGGCTATCCAAGTGATCCTTGGCTCGCAATAGCCGGCTATGGATCGACGGCCCGTAGCTGCCATGGACCGCGTAAACATCCACATCAACGCCAAAAGCGTTTTCAGCGCCAGTCATCCCCGCCTCTTCGCCGAGCAAGACTAGCGCGTTCTCCTGCCTGTCAGTCAGGTTTGGTTTCGGCATATCAGCACGCGTATAGCCACCCTGGCGAAAGTTCAAATGCTGAGCCGCAAATTTCGCCATAAATTCCAGCCGAGGCGCTAGCACCGCGCTATCATTACGAAATTCATTAGGCTTATGAGATTCCGCGAAGCTATCGGCGACATCATTAAACGCGTCTGTTAAAATCACCTTCCTAATAAATTCCAAGCTGGCGCGGCGCGCGTCGGCTTTAGCGTCAGCAAAATCAGCAGCACTTAAGCCAGTCTTTTCAAACATTTCGTAAGTCATAGGCAGTAATACTACAACATATTACGGTAAATTTGCATTAATAATTGGATGCTCTGTGAATTAATTATTCACATTTTGCTATCAATGTGCTAGTATGTCGGATATGGACATACAGATTTTAATGGATGTTGGGCTGACAAAAGTTCAAGCTAATGCTTATAAGAAGCTGGTAGAGCTAGGTTCGACAACCGCCCCTAATCTCGCTCACAGCATCAATGAAAGCCGCACCAACGGCTATAAAGTCTTGGACAAATTGGTCGAGCTCGGGCTAGCTATCAAAGAGCCAGCCGGCGGTAAATTCCGCTACGCCGCTGCTAGCCCGGCGGCTCTCGAACAATTCGTTAAAAACCAAGCCGAAGCCGTCCACCGTCGCGAACGCCGGCTCGCCAGCGAACTACCAAACCTATTAGATTACTATTTCGCCCACAGCGAACGACCCAGTATCCGCTATTTTGAGGGCAAAGATGGTATCGTCAGCATTTATAAAGATCAGGTTACAGCTCGAGACACGCTTTATTACATCCGAACGCTCGCCGATTTATCGTTCATCGGCTTCGACGAATTGCACCACCTGCGGAATTTGTATCCAAAGTTCGGAGTCCATCGCAAGGCCATTATTCAGGACAACCCACCGCCAGCCGATATTCCAGCAGATAAACGTCTGCCAGTCGCCGCATCGGACGAACAAATGCTGCTCGAACGGACCTGGATCCACGAGGACGACTACACGGCACCGGTCGAATGGGCCGCTTACGGCGATAAATTATCAATCATCCAGTACGGCGAAGAGGCGATGGGTATGGTGATCGAAAGCGCCCCGATCGCTGAAGCTTTCCGGCAATTGTTCAAGCTGCTCGACGAAGGCTTACGCCGCCGGCGCGAATATAGTAGTCTGCCGTTCAAAGCCACCTACACCGCTATGCCAGACAGTTTAAAGGTTAATCGATAAGTTGCGTGATAAGTGCTTCGGCTTTTACCTGAAACTCGGCAAGATCATCGCTATTGTTTTCAAGCTTACAAGTCGCCTTTTTCTTGATATAGGCAATGTTCATTTGTGACTCGGTTGAGATACCAGGCTGTGGTTGCCACTGGGCAGCCTCCTGGCGCTTGAATTCAGCAAAAGAGATTCTGCCCTCCCCTTCCCGCAAATGCTTCATACCCCTTTCATAGCGTACTTTGTCCTGAGCATCAACCCAGACCAGCTCGCCATCATGCTTAAGAATCCAATCAGCTTCAATAGGCGCACGAACACTAAACAACACCAAGCCCTGATATTGCTCATCTGCCGCTGACTTTTCCTTAAACTCCTCCAGTGCTGCCTGCAAGATGACATCTGGGCCATAAGTCGCCCTGAGCCAATTAGAAGTTTCGGTCGTATTCTCAACGGAGATCGGATTCGGGTCATCTTTATGCCGTTCACGTGAATAAGTACGAGTGTAATCGCCAAATGAGAACCCATAATACCCATGCGCCATAAACAGATCAGCGAGCGTATCCTTGCCACTTCGCGGCAAGCCGGCAATACCGATGATTTTCACGGTTACTAATTATAGCTTAAGCCCAAACCGAATTTATTCTTCAGTATGCTGGTCGGGCAATAAATTATAGGCGCCGAGCTTACCCAAAGCCTGGTGAAACTCAGTAATTCTCGGGCAAACGCCGCCAACGCAATCCATTTGGTTAATTCGGTTAGTCTCGACGCTTAATCGTTCTGCTACTTGTCTGTCGGCGCCCTCAATATCCTCTTGCATCTGATTTGCGGCATCGAATAGGCTAACGCCACCTTCGCGTATTTCGGCAACGAAACAAACTGCGCAGGGTCTTAGCTCAATCATTATTTGACGCAATCGTGGAGTTTGCGGGCATAGGCGTCGACGGTAGCCTTCAAAAATTTCAGATCATCAACTAATCGCTCATCGCCGACTGGCTGCGCCCGGCGGTCGGGATTGAGAAATATCGCGGCCGCAATGCGCACATAGCCCTCATGCTCATTTTCTTCGTACCAATCATACGCATCATCGGCCGTTGCTATATCCGTAATGTGCGCTTCGTGAATTCTGTTAGGGTTAACCCTGCGGAGATCAGCGATGAAAGGCGAAGTCGACTCCGTGGAGCCGGGGCGAGGTGCCCAACTCACTATTTGCATTACGGCCGCCCTACCCGCTAAGCTTGGCGGCAATTTATCCCTTCTATCCAGGAGGTATCCTTTCGTTGCCAGGAACATTCCGCCGGTAGCAATATCCAGAGCAAGCGCTCTATGGGTGGGATACACAATTTCCTCAGCCCCCAACGTCAAGAGGTTGCGCTTACAGAAAAAATCCGGTGCGGTGACGTAGTCCCCTTTGGGAACCGGATAGGTAGACGAAAAAACTGGCCGCTTACTCCTGGCCCGCGGGCGCTGTGCTCTCATGAGCCTATTTAAGAAAGTATCAGCCGGTTTGTCAACTATTTAATGTAATCGTGTAACTTTCTGGCGTCTTTGTGCTTCCTGAGTTTCGCCAAAGCCTTGGCCTCGATTTGGCGGATACGCTCGCGGGTGACGGCAAATTCCTGACCAACTTCTTCTAGCGTGTGCTGCTTCCCGTCATCCAGACCAAAGCGCAGCCGAATAATCTTCTGCTCGCGGTCGCTCAGGGCCGAAAGCATATTCTTGACCTGCTCCTTGAGCAGCTGGCTCGTGGCCGATTCCTCCGGTGTAGCGCTGTCTTCATCCTCGATAAAATCGGACAAAACACTGTCCTCATCATCATCGCGAATCGACGCATCGAGGCTCGAAATATCCTGCTTAATCTTCATAATATGTTCAACTTTTTCCGGCTCGATCTCCATCGCTTCGGCAATTTCCTCGTTGGTTGGCTCGCGGTTCAAATCTTGGGTCAAGCGTCGCTGGGTTCTCAGCAACTTATTAATCGTCTCAACCATATGGACCGGAATGCGGATAGTGCGCGCTTGGTCAGCAATGGCCCGCGTAATAGCCTGCCGAATCCACCAAGTGGCGTAAGTACTGAATTTGAAGCCCTTGTCCGGGTCGAACTTCTCGACGGCGCGGAGCAGGCCGGTGTTACCTTCTTGGATAAGGTCTAGTAGATCCAGACCACGGCCGACGTAACGCTTGGCGATGGATACTACCAGACGCATGTTGGCTT
>JARIHJ010000061.1 GCA_029288335.1 Candidatus Saccharimonadota bacterium | reverse complement strand
GTATTCCTTGTCACCCATCTTTACTTTTACGCCGTTGCCGCTCTTGATGATTTCGTAACCCATCAGCTTGAGGTCGCGCTGGACTTCTTGGTCGCTAAAGTTACGGCCAATCAGGCGCTTTACTTCGTAAATGGTGTTTTTGCTGTTGGTAACCTGCTGGCGGCGTGCCACTTGGCCAACCAAGCGTTCGCCATTTTTGTTGATAGCTACGACCGAAGGAGTCGTGCGGTTACCCTCGCTGTTCGCGATAATCTCGGGCTTACCACTCTGCATCACCGCCATCGCGCTGTTGGTTGTACCCAGGTCGATTCCGATAATTTTAGCCATTACTTATTCCTCCTATTCTTGAACTTTTGTGATAATTCCAGTGCCAGTTACCGTGCGACCAATGTCAGCTGTAAGGCAGTAGCGCCTCATAATCTTACCTATGCATTCGACCGCACAATGCGCTACATTCGATGCATAACCTTCTCGTCTTAGCTGCGGCGCAACTTTTGAGGGATCAGACACTTCGTTGTAATGAACTTCTGCTGCCCGATTCCTTGCACTCCTTGCGGTGCTTTCATCAATTCCCAACGAAGCATCGTTCAGAGGACAGTATTTGTCTAAAGGAACCTTCATAGCATCTAGGGTCATGTGATTACTCCTTATTAGCAGATACTCGTTATGAGTGCTAATACAATTCTAGCATAACAAAACTAGCACTCAAAGGTCAAGAGTGCTAACTAATTTGGCTTGCTAGTTGCCAAATCGATGCAAGCCACTACAATCGGGTCGCTCCGCAGTGACTGGGATGCGGACTCCATCAATAGAAATTTGCATCTCCAGCTTGCCAGTGTCTGGGTCGGGCTGCAAAAAGCCCGTTCTAACTTCCTGCATCAAGCGGCCCTTGATAGTAATGAACTTCTCTGCTGTACTTAGGCACTCATCCATAGTCCGGCCGGTTTCCCTGCCGATGTGTATGGCGGTAAGGTTTTTAAGTTGTTGGCGAACGGTGAGCCAGTCAAAATTCTTTTCGTCCAGCAGCGAGGCAAATTCCGGCGAAGGTACTACGTCTAAAACATCCCGGCCGTCCAATATATCCTTCAGGCGCTGCCGCGGAAGGCTAAAATCTTGCGTGTAATCAAGCGCCCAATACTCCTCGGCACGCTGATCAAAGGCAATATCATCCGCAGCACCCCACCGAGGGTCTACTTCGTGGCTCATCTTATCCACATAATACAACTCTTTTTAGCTATGTCAAGAGTGCTAACTTGCATATGCGACTTTAGGTGCTAAGGTTATGCTTGAAGGACTGCGTCAATTATCGTTAAGGTCCCACTTCATAGGCTCATGTGAGGGGGCAAGCCCATGCACCACTCTAGACGCCAAATCCCCTATACGAGTAAGCTCTTCCTGGGTTATTCCATTCCAGTCACGGATTTCTTCCCACCTCTGTTGCGTCAGTGGTCTTACGCCGTCTCGCTCATCTATCAACGCGTGTTTGAGCGCATAAAAAGCGTTTAGTTCATTGATATGTTTGGGCCCATATGGCCAGCCTTCGGGATATTGTTCGGGGGTCGGCATTATTGCATCCTGACTTTCACCATAGCGTGGCGGATTACTTCGTCACCCAGCCGATAACCGGATTGCAACTCTTCACTGACAACTTCCTGCGCGCCATCACCATCCTCCATCGATACGGCCTCGTGCAATTCAGGATCGAATGGCGAACCAACTGTTTTGATTTTGCTCACGCCTAGATCGGCTAATGCCTTGTCTAGCTGCTTAGCAATGCCCTGCACTCCTTTGACATAGTCGGTGTGCATCAGCTCCTTCGGGGCGTGCTTCAAGGCCCGCTCGAGGTTATCAATCACTGGCAATAATTGGCGCACCACGCTAGCCTTGGCGTGATTTCGGGCACTAGCTAGCTGCTGCTCGTGTCGATTCCGCGCGTTCATCGCGTCGGCGCGCTCACGCTGCAAAGCCTCAGTCAGCTCGGCGATTTGCTTTTCGAGCTCGGCGGCGGTTGGTTTCTTAACCATTGGCTACCTTAGCCTCATATTCGTCAACCACGCCCTTCAGTAAGAGTCTGGCTGCTTCTTGCATCGCCGTAAATTCAGTCGGTGAAGTCGAACGCGTCAGCTCCAGGACTTTTTGGGTGGTAGCTGCCAGATTGGCGCTAGCCGAGCTTCTACTCGCACCTTTTTCGGGCGCCAGATAATTTATTACCGACAAGGAGTGATTCAGCAATTGATTAACGCCTTCATCGAAGCGATCTGATTCTACAGTCATCTATAGCACCTCTTCAAGCGTGCGGCCGGCGTGGCTAACCAGCATCATAACGTCGCGGTAGCTTTGGCGAGTCGGACCCAAAACTCCGATGTAACTCCGGTCAGAATAGGGGCTGCGGAAGCGGCTAATAATTAAGGATGCACCCGCGCTGCGGCCGATAGGGTTTTCGCTACCGATGTAAACGGAGAGAGGCTCGTTTGGTGCGGCTTCGCGCAGCCACGGCTCTAGGTTATCTAATAGGCTCGCCACTTGCTGGACCTGCCCCGCTTGCATAAACTCCGGCTGGCCGAATAAGTTGCTCAAACCGCTCATATAAAGCTGGCTGCCGATGGTCGCAAGTCCCAGGTTGCTAGTTAGCTCGACTAGGGTGTCAACGGCGTTCCTAATCGTCCGCTCCGGCACACTACCGCTAGCGACACGCGCCGCCAGTGCCCGCTCGCCACGGCTCTCGGCCAGGCTGGGCTGGCTTTCGTTCAAATTATTTACGTAGAAACGATAGCCCTTATCGGTCGGCACACGACCCGCGCTGGTGTGAGGCTGAGAAATTAGCCCAAGCCGCTCCAGCTCGCCCATTTCCGCCCGAATCGTCGCGCTCGATACGTTAAATAACTTCGCCAGCAAGCTAGACCCGACTGGGCTGGCCACTTCGGCGTATTGCTCGACAATAGCCGATAAAATCTGCTCCTGCCTACTCGTCATAGGCTCAATTTTAACATTTCTGGCACTCAATCGCAAGGAGTGCCAGCATCAATCTACCCTAGCCACTTATGGTAGCCGTCGACAATAAGCTCAGCTGTTTGATCAATGTTGTGTTTGGTCGTATCGATTACCAAATCATAATTGCTTTCGTCATAGGGATTGGCATTATAGAGCTGTTTATAGCGACGCTTCTCGCTATCGAGCCGGCTTTTTAGCAGCATAGCGTACTCCGATGGATCCTGTGGGATGTGCTCGCTGGCCAGTCTGGACTCATCAGCTTTCGCCAAAATTCGCTTCGCCGCTACTCCGAGGTCTAAGGATAAAAATACTCTGAAGGACTGCGGCATAAAATACCAGGCCATATGCGAATCGATTACCAGCTTGTCACCGCTAGCGTAAACTTTCTGGAGACGTTTATCGACTAAATAATCGAGCTCCGAATTTTGCTCGGCCGTTAAGCTTGCCTCCAGCACATCGATATCGCGCTCGACCGCCAATTGGCGAAACAAGCCGCCAGAGCTAAACCGCTGATAGCCCAATTTAGCCGCGACCGCCTCAGCCGTAGTTGACTTGCCAGCACCCGGCCGACCAGCGATAGTAATAATTTGTTTTTTTTCCACCGACTTCATTAGCTTTTTTGCTCCCTCACCGGCGACGCCGAAAAAACTCGCGGCCGCAGCACCACAAGCCGGAAGAAAATAGCATTCAGCTGGACGGCCCCATAAAGAATCACAACGGCAAGATAAGCTTTAGCCAGTGTCGACAGCGCCAAACCTGCCGAGCCGTCAGCCAATGCCAGACAATACGGCAGCGCGTAGTGCAGGCTCACCTGTAAGGCAATAAACCAACCAATTAGGGTGATAACCCTGACCAAAAGCCTTAAACCTGTCTGCCGCAGCAAATTGCGGCGACTAGCATGAACATAGTGCATTTCCTCTTTAAGTTCGACAGCGTCCACAAACGCCTGATAGACGCCAATTGCCGCATAGTAAACCACGAGACCAGTAAACCCCCAAATAATTACCGATGGCACATCGGCCAAGAAGCTATTCTTTGATAAATTGTGGATGATGGTTTGATAGCCAGGAGAAAAGTGCTGCTGATGCGCTTGATAAATCGCCTCCTGAAGCTGGCTGCCTGGATAGTTAGAGATAACCAGACCGGCCACCACCACGCCGACACCCACCACTACACCAATCAAACTACTTAGCCAGGATGGCGTGAGCAGCAGGCGGGCGGCGCCTGGAAGGTCTTTTATTTTTTGCTCTGTTTGTTCTTGTTGCATTATTAATATCTTGTCATACTTTAACATTTTTAAGCTAAAGCGCAAAGTCAGTGACTATGGCATCGGCTGAAGCCGAGCAAGTAAATCTTTGTCATCCAACTTTGCAGCTTGCTCTAAGGAGAAATTACCAACCTTAGTCCGCCGCAGCACACTAGTAAAGGCGCCGGTTTTTAGCTCTTTGCCAACGTCTTCGACTAGCGAGCGGATATAAGTCCCGCTCGATACTTCGCTCGTGAGCCTCAAAACAGGATACTTATAGCTCATAAGCTCATTTTTATAAATTGTCACTCGACGGGGCTCCAGCGCTACTGCTTTACCGGCCCGAGCTAGGTTATACGCCCTCTGACCGTCCACTTTCAGCGCCGAATAGGCCGGCGGCACCTGCTGTAGTCGGCCCGTGAACTGTTCTAGGACCTCTAAGACGGCCTTCTGGCTTGGGACAGTGCTTGATACCACTGTTTTCTCACCTTCCGCATCGCCGGTCGAGCTGGTTTGGCCTAGCTGGGCCGTTACCTCGTATGTCTTATCGAGTTTAGCGAGTTCGCTAGCCCGCCGCGTGTAATTTTTGCCAACTAATAATATTAATAGCCCGGTCGCTAGCGGATCCAACGTCCCAGTATGTCCGACTTTGACATTCTTCGGCTTCTTATTTTCGGCTCTAGCGACGATTTTCCGCACGTAATTGACCGCATCGAAACTGGTCCAACCGCTCGGTTTGTCGACTAATAAAATTCCTTCCATCAGAACTCCGGGCGAACTAACCGATGGGTTCTCATTTCCCTATTCTAGCAGGCGTTCTACTTGAATGGGATCATCGGTGGCGGTACGGGTGGTGGCGCGTCCTTATCGTCATCCTCGGGAGCGCTAGGACTCGGCGGCGGCGCTGGCGGCTGGGGCATTGTCATTGCCGATGAGGTAGATTCAAAGCCGGGCGCCGGCTTGAAGTCGCCTGACGGCGGGTTGTCAGAGTTGTGATGGATGAGCGTACCATTGGCATCGACGCTTACGCTGGGCAGCTGGCTGGCTGGCGGCTCAGGCGGTGTTGGCGCTTCCGACTCCGGTGACTCAGGCGCTTTCGGCGGCTGATTTCCAGAGAGATGCGGGCTATGAACGCTGGTTTCAATATCGGCCAGGGTTTCACCTTTTTCAGGTTTTTTGGACGCGGGTTTTGGCTTTTCAGCCTTCGGCGTGTCCGATTTTGGCAATTCTGGTGGCGCTTTCGGCGGTTCTTCTGGCGGCTCAGGCTCTTCTTTTACTTCTGGTAATTCTGGAGTCGGTTCTAGTGGTTCGGCTAGCGGCGTTTTTGGCTCCGGTGACTCAGGCGCTTTCGGCGGTTCTTCTGGCGGCTCAGGCTCTTCTTTGTCAGCTTCGTGATTAAGCATCGGCTGGTCTAGCGGAGGCAAGCTCAGCGGATCGGTCGAAGGATCAAGCGGCTCAGGCTCAGTACTCGCAGTCAATTGACCAAAGTTGGGGCCCTCGCCCCGCAAAATTCTGCGGGTATTATCGCCAGCTTCTTCCGATTCATTATCGTCTGCCTCACCAGCATCCCCCCCCTGAGAACTCAGCTGGCTGGCGATAGATTCTTCATCTTGAGCGATATCTTCGGGTTCACTAGCTTCTCCGCCGAAGTTGTGATCAATCTCCAGTAAGCCCGGATCTTTTTTCGGCGGCTCTGGCTCTGCTTCCGCTGGGGCTGGCTCATCGCTTTTGGGTTCGGATAGTTTAATTTCTTCCGGCTCTGACGGTGGTGGTGGCGGCTCGTCCAACTTTGTTGCGACCAGCTGCTGGTTGGCGCCGGCGCTCATCAGCTGAGCACTGACTTTCATCGTGTTTGAAGTCGTCAAATTATTGCTAAATCGCTCGGTCTGAGCCACGATGCCGGTCAAAAATGCCGTCGCAATTTGCTCGTCCAACACGTTTTTATCGAAGCTATCAGATAAGCTCGCGGCTAGCTCGCTGACACCGCAAGCTCCCGGGTCGCGCCAGTGGACCGAGCCGAGCGCGCTCTCATCGCTAGTCGTAATCGTGATAACAGTCGCATCGTGCAAAATATTACCCTGAGCTGTCACGGCTTGGTCGATGTCCTGCTGCTGTTTAACACCGAGAGCAACCACCACGTCGACGTTGAAATCACCCTCTGAAAATTCCAAATCTTCCTGGTTAATCGAAGTTTTGTACGGCGTGATGAAGATCCTAACAACTTTGTCCTCGACCTTGTAACGCAGTTTGTCCGCCTTATTGCGGTCGAGCGCGATGATGAAGTCGCGCAAAGAGTTAGTGTTCGTCTCGAGCGTGGCTTCTGGCTTCAAAAACTCGATGGTCGAAGGCACTTCACCACTAAACACCGCGGTCGCGTGCTTGCCCAATTTGTTCAGCATCAAGGTCAGCCCGAGGCAGGCCGCCAGCTGGTCAACCGACGGATCGGCGCTCACCGTCACCAGTACGTTTTTGGCCTCCTTGAGCTTCGTGACAATTTGTTGTTTTTGAGAGTCCATTTTTATTTTGGTTTTAGTTTTATTCTATCAGTGGAATACTACCATAACGCTAGAGCTAAAGCAATAGTCTTTACAATCTGAGGGCTAATCTGTTATAGTCTAGCGTCGATGCCAATTATCAAATCAGCCAAAAAGAGAGTACGGGTCGCGGGCAAGGCTAGCATTCGCAATGCCAAGACCAAGCGCGCCCTGAAAACTGCGCTGAAAACTTTCGCGAAGTCCCCGTCGGCGAAGGCTTTGAGCAAGGCCCAGAGCGCCATTGACACCGCTGCCAAGAAAAACGTTATTCACAAGAACAAGGCCGCCCGCCAGAAGCGCCAGTTAGCGCAAGCCGCGAAGGCTGCTAACGTCAAGCCAGCCGCCAGCACCAAAAAACCTGCTAGCAAACCTGCTGCCAAAAAGACTCCAGCCAAAAAAGCTCCTGCTAAGAAAAAATAGTCTAGCGTTATTTCCAGCAATTAAGCGGCGATCGCTTCCGGGGCATCAAAGCTCATATTATCCGGGTTAATGCCATTCGCCTTACACGCGCTGCGCAAAACACTTCGAAAACCGCGTATAGCTTGAGCTTTTTGATCCGCTGGTATTGGTTGCTTTTCGGCGATGCCTAGTTTGTCACGTACCCGCCTAACTGCATAATCAATTACTTCCGCTCGCAAAGAAGTCAATGAGTCATTCTTATTTGGCGGCTGGTCACCCACGCCAACGCCCTCTGCGATGGGCGTAACAATTCGGGAGACATGCCTGCCAGCAAATGCTTCGGGATTATCCTGGGCGACCGCTAAGGCCAGCGCCAATACGTCGTTCGCCTCAGCCTCGCTGGCGTAAATAACGACACCATCACCGCGCAAACCTTCATTGCCAGAGCTATTGCCTTTGCTGTGTGAATTCGCCCGAGCGCTAGCTTCGTAGCTGCGCTCAGCCATTTTGAGGTTGATTGTCAGCCCCACATCGTTGGCCGCCTGCAATATCCGTTCAAAGATGTGCGGCGTAGCTTCTAAATTAGGATTAAGGTAGATCCGGCGATCAGCCTTTGGTGACTCACCGGTTTCCACGCGGCTCTGGAGATATTTATCTGAATAACCCATAACGAAGTTGCCACCGCCCTGCCGCTGTACGGTAATATTCGACTGAATTTCTGATTCTCGGTTGGCCGAAATACTGAGTAGATCTTTGCCGCCAACCTTCAGAAGCCCCGTCATCCGATAATAACCCAACTGACTCGAATTATCGTCGCCATTGCAGCGATCAACGATTGCGTCGGCACCCTTATGTGCATATTCACGGAGACCCACAAACATTGAACGCCTACCCGCTACAGCTTCGTTGATCAGATCCGGATTAGTCCCACTTTTAGCGTATAGCTTTAGGTTTCGCTGTATCATTTCAAGCGTATTGAGGTAGATGCCAGCGGTACGCTCGGGCGAGCCTATCACTGCTTGATCTTCGGGTGTTTGCTCTAGCTTGTCCAGATAACCCTTAACACCTACATATTCGCCGCCAACGCCTAAAGTGTCAGTCAACATATTCTCTACAACTGCGTCAGGAATTCCCTGTTGACTGGTCTCAGCCTCCTCAAAGCTACGGAAGCGAATCTTTAAGCTTTCAACCTTGCCGGCGTCGATTGCTTCCGGGGCTGGCGCAGGGTTGTATGCTGATTCTGCTGATAGCTGTTCTGGCGTAGGCATATTATTGATTTTGTTTTGTTACTCTACTTTAAGAATAGCATATTATAGTTATTTTTTCAAGTCGCTAGTGTTACCCAGACCGGTAGCTAAAAAATTGTGCAACTATTCGGGAGTTTTACTTGCCAGATAATCAGCTAAAGCGTCAGCCGTTGCTTGTAGCTGGCGCAAAACCACCGTATTGGGTTTCAGTTTTTCATCTGCTTGCAACCGGCGATAAGGCTGCAAGCGATAATCATTAAAATCTACAAGGAAAAACTTCGCATTGGCTTTGTTGAGGCGTTTGAATTCTCTAAGCAAGCCCCTTAGCCGTTTGACCTCATTCTTGTCGCACTTTATGTCAACCCACGGATACGGACAGCCGTGGTCTAGATGGCCTTCGCACGAAGCCGAGGTCTCAAAGCCGGCATTAATCAGAGCAACAACCAGTTTTTTAATTTTTGGGTCGACCGGCTCATCAAGTGCGTCACGGAAACCGTCTACTCTCTTTTCGATATCCACCAAATTGCTCATAAAATTACAGCTCCAACAGATAAGTTTTTAGCGCCTCGTCGGCATCAAGTGTGGTCGATTTTAGTTGCCGGTCAAGCGCTAACAGATCGCTAACGTAGCGTTTTATGTCAGCCAGCTCCAGCCGCTTTGCTAATACCAAAGCATTTTTTAGCGAGTATGGACTGACTTTGGCGTCGCTCGCGATATCAAACTGCGACTTATTGCCGGCGGCCTTAGCTAGCGCCAATAGGTGCAACTGCCAGGCTAGCAGGCCGATAATTTTTTGCGGCTCCTCACCTAACTGACGCTGCTCCGCGTAAATTTTGAGCGCACGTTTTTTGTTGCCGCTAAAGGCAGCGTCAAGCAAGTCGAAAATTTTACTTTGCAGCGTCGGTGCGACGAGCTTTTCGATATTTTCTTTGGTAATCTTCGGATCAAATGCCAGCAGCTTAGTTAACTCGCTAGATAGTTTCTGCTGGTCTTCGCCCACCCGTTCGACCAGAAACTTGGCATCGCTAGCGTTAATTTCACCGCCGCTAGCCTTAGCTTCTTTTGCTAGCCAGCTTGTTAGCGCGCTGGCGTCGAGGTTATTAAATTCGCGCCAATCGCTAGATTTTTTCAGATATTTATACAAATTCGTCCGCTTATCCAGCTTAGCCTCGGCCAAAATTAAATCTGTCGTTTCCGGTAGGTTTTTTAGCAGCTGCTCGTAACCCTCCAGGAATTCACGGCTAGCGCTAGGATTTTTAAAAACAACTAGTTTTTTGCTAGCTAGAAATGGCAAACTAGTCAGCGCTTCGGAAACTCTAGCGAACTCACTTTCTTCGCCGTCGATACGTTCCAGCGCCAGTTCGCCATTTTCGTTCACAAATTTATCGACTAACGCTTTTAGCTCGCTAGCTCTAGCAAAATCATTCTCCCCCGTCAGCGTGATTATCATTTAGTTAACCTCTGGCATTTTGGACAAATGTGCGTGCCTCTGCCCGCGACTTTGGTTTTAATTATAGTTGTGCCGCAGCGAGGGCAAGGCAGACCTACCCGGCGAAAAACTTTGGCGAATTTTAGGT
The DNA here is from genome assembly GCA_029288335.1 of Candidatus Saccharimonadota bacterium. GTDB lineage: Bacteria > Patescibacteriota > Saccharimonadia > Saccharimonadales > UBA4665 > JARIHJ01. The sequence continues at coordinate 6,901 of JARIHJ010000061.1, read as the reverse complement.
AACTACCCTTGTTACCTTCGGCATCAACATAGTTACGATCAGTGCTGCCACCGCTCGCGATCGACAGTTCCAAAACTTCGTGGATAGCTAGGTGCAATGCTTTAATTTTGCTAGCGCTAACATTTTTCACGAGTGTTGCTGGGTGAATTTTGGCAGCCCAGAGGCTTTCATCGGCATAAATGTTGCCGATGCCGGCGATGACACTTTGGTCCAGAATGGCGGCTTTTATAGAGGTGTTGGGCCGACGCGCTAAGCGCCCTTGCAAATCCTGCCATGTAAAATCAGCGGCTAGTGGCTCCGGCCCAACTTTCTTGAAAAAGTCTATATTTGGCACCTCGGCAGTGGGAATAAGTTTGATCCAACCGAACTTTCGTTGGTCGTTAAAGAATAATTTCGCACCATTCGTGAATTCAAAAATCGTCCGAGTAGATTTGTCCGGCAACTTGCCTACTAAACTATCATTTGGATGGCCCGCTCCGAAATTTTGTTCGCCGCGGTAGACTAGCTGGCCGGTCATTTTTAAATGAATAACTAATGAGTACTTGCTGGATAATTCAATGAGCAGAACTTTAGCGCGGCGCTTGACCTCGACTACACTTGCACCAACTAAAAATGCCTCAACGTCGCTGGCAGCATTCGGGAAGCTCTTTGGCCAATCGTAGTCTATGCTAGTAAAAACCAACCCTGGCAATAGCCGCGCTAGCCCATTTTTTACAGTTTCTACCTCTGGTAGTTCAGGCATTAACTAATTGTAGCAGCTAATAGCGTGGAGCTGTGGCTGGCGTATCCAGTCGAAAGTCATCTAGGAATAATTCAACCTGCCGTTTGTCGCACTCATCACCCTCACGAGCAAATAATTGTAAACCGCCGAAAGCCATATTAGCCTCAGCGCCTGTCAGCACCAGAGGCCGTATCAAATCGGGGCGATCAATATCAACTACCGGCAAGTCTATTTCATCAGCATATTGAGTGGCAGTCGGGTCGCTGACGCTCTCAACTAATTTATGTACAAAGTTACGGCTAATCTGCCGTTCTGCACCCATACTGCGCTCAACCGCCACTGCCAAATAATCGCGCGTTCGTGCTCGCAATTGATCCAGTCTAGCCCGTTGCGCGGCCTCCGATCCGTGATCATCCGCCAGTACCAGTGCTTTACTCAGCAAAATCCAGTCTCTGCTGTGATCGCTTTCAATTCGAAAAACCGGTGCGTTGTTGGAGCTATTCATATTTATTTTAAAGTTACTCTATTAGTATAACGCCTGGGTCAAGGCTATACTAGGCGTATGGATTCGGTTAACGACATTTTGGCGGATTATAACTTTGTCGAGCCACCAGAAGTTGCAGCGATCAAAAAATTTGCTTCAACCAAATTTGCCAGCAATGTCAGCGTGCGACTAGCCGGTGAACAAATAATTGTTTCGTGCGCAAGCGCCGCCCTCGCGAGCAGCTTGCGCTCAAACTTGTCGGAACTAGAAAAGGCTGCCAAAACTAGCAAGAAGCTAGTGATCCGAATCGGCTAGCTGGACAGGCTGACGTTATTGGTCCAGTTGTCGTACTGAGGAATTTGCAGCTGGAATAACTGGCGAATATAAGTATCCTGGCCGTTGAAAGTGCCGACGCCGCAGGAGTCATTCCAAAGCTTTTGCCTGATCCCACCATTAGGACCAACAATCTCGTAGAGATAGCGCTGGCCGAGTGCGCAGTGGCCACGCTCATCCTGGCTAGCAGACAGGTCGCCATTGCTGAAACCCGCCAAATTAAGTGCGTGTAAGAATACGTCGTAGGCCGCCTGGTTGTTACTAATCTGATGCGAGCTGATGACGTTGCCATTGTAGCCGCCAATAACGTCCAGTTCGCTAGAGTTTTGGCCAATAGTTATTCTGATTTCACGGTAAGTGCTGTCAGCCGATTCTTGACCTTCGGTAACCAACCTGACGCTCGAATCAGTGCTAGCCAAACTGATAGGATTTATAGGACTCGGGCCATTGGTACTATTACCGCCGCTGAAAACCAGCACCAGTATGACTATAAACAGCCCGGCGGCTACCAAAGCTCCAATAATGTAACGCATAATCGGTTATAATAATATCACATAAGCGTTATTTATGCAAACGAGGCTTGTTTTTCACCCCTTGTGCTGCCAAAATAACTAGCGGATGAAGATCGTACCGAAGAACCATAACGTCAGCCACGCCACGTTCATTCAGGCAGCTGCCGTCATCATCCTGACCGCCATCAACGGCGTTTTTAGTGGGCTCGACAGCTGTTTCGGACATGACAAAACCGACTGCACAACCAATAGCGTCCTGGCAGTTGTACTAGTAATTCTAGCCATTGGCTGGTTCGGCTTTTTGTCGGCGATGGCGTATGCCGCCTGGATCCGGCGCACTACCGCCCTAATCATAATTTTTATACTGGTTGAAATCATCACCACCGGCGTATCCGGATTTGACTTAATTCATTCAGGGTCGGGCAATGCTTTAGGGCTAATCTCTAGCTTAATCGATCTGCTGGCGGGGTTGTGGGTGCTTTATATGAGTTATTTCCTACTGCGCCTGCGCGGTACTAGCTCGGCACCACCGACCGGTCGTGAGCGCAGCAAGCTAAACCGTGATAAACCCAGCTAGCTTACGCTTCAACCCACGCATCAATTCAGTATCCTCAAGTTAATGCTTTAAAGCATTCCAAAATCACTAGGTACCATCAGTTCGTGCTTCGGGCGGCACGAGTTAACACTTGCTGGCTTATACTCTCCAGACCTTTGCAGCTCAGCGTTAGGGTGAGCAAAAACTACCACTGTCACTCGGTCGTTCGTACCCTCAGTAACCTGGTCGGCATATTCAGACACCACTTCGTCGGCTTCGCTTGGCCTAAAGCCAGCGTGATAACAAGCCGGCAAATTGCTAAAGTTTTTATCTACCAGTTCAGACCCAAGTGCATTCCAACCAGCTCCAAGGAAAAACATCACTTTAGATGGCCTGGGCTGCATCAGCATCAGATGGTCGCGCAGATCGCGAACCGCCGCTCTTCGCTCTGGCGTGTCCTCAGCGCACATCAGCTCAGTCGGATAAGGCGCTCCTTTTATCCAGCCACTATGAGTTTCGTATAAGTGCTCCGAGGCTACGCCCAGGTCGGCGTGCCCACTGACCACTTCTTCGCCCACTTTATCCTTCAGTGCGCCAATATAGCGAACTGTACGCAAAGACATATTTCTGTGCTTAGGATCATCGCAAAAAATAGCTTCCGACAGCGCCGATGCACCTAACTCGCTAAAGACTCGGTTATAACTACGCTCAATTTCATCAAGCATCGTTGAATTAATATCCCAAAATTCTCGCAACCGCTTAGGCTGTTGGCGCTCGGGCAATCGGCTATGGGCATAATTACGTGACTGAAAACCGGTATGTAAATAAATCCGATTGTCGCTTGAATTGCGGGGCCGGCCAATACCCATTCGGCCGTTTCTCTCCGCGCCAGGGTCATTTTTTGACAAAACCGGCACGCTAAGTGCCCCCCTGATAACTCCGTCTTCTTCGGCAATGCTGATTACTTGGTTGGCCAAGCGCGCATATTCTGCCCTATCCGCTTCATCAAAGCGAAAATCTACATAAGTCCAGCCCCGCTCGCTCAAACCATCAATATAATTCTCCGCCATCATAAACCTCCCGTACCAATAGCTAGATTATAGCGCAGTGCCGGCCCTAAATTTTACAGGTCGAGTAGCTGCAAGGCGACGTCGTCGTCAAATTTGCGGTGAATCGGGCTAGTTTTGGTAATGAATAGTTCCAGTGTAGCGGTAACTAGGAAATCTTTGACGTGGCCGCTGAACGTCCGGTAATTTTCATCGCCAAACGTACCGTGCAAATGGAACATCATTTTGCCGTCTGCCCCTTGAGATACGTTGCCGACTAGCACGGTAATTTCCATCTGCTCATTAAATGTTTTCCATTTGTAGTCTTTGCTTGCCGGCTGGTATAGGCCAATGGTGATGTCATCGGCCGCACCAATACCATTTACCCAGCCACCCTCGATTTTGGTTTCACTCATAAATTCATCCAAAGCCTCACCCAATCGCTCGCCCTTCGCCACCCGCACCAGATAATTACTGCCGTCAAACTTATATGTCATCAATCGCCCCCTCCTCTTTGTAATTTTAAATATTCTTGGACACCCGCTAACCAACCGCCAGTAAAATAATTTTCCGGCTTGAAGGTGCTCACATCAACCCATTCCATTTTATCGTGATGATCACCCAATCCAATCTCGCCGCCAAGATAAGTTGCCGTATAACCTAGCGCCAAAATTTGAACATCTCGGTCCAAATTATGCTCGTGCCGCGTGACCTGAAAAATCGTTTGAAAATCACCCAGCTCATATTTAACTTTGTCACCCAATTCTTCTTGTAATTTCCGGGCAATAACGACTTCGCGCGGACCGCCGAATTCATTTTCTCTAACCCTACCGCCCGGCAAATCCCAATCACCAAAAATATCGTGCGTAATCAGCAGCTTGTCGCCATCGCGCAAAAAGACTTTATAAGCAAAAAACGGTCTTACCTTTTCCCCCTGACTCATTACAGTTCACTCCAGTTTGGACCGAGCCATTGTCCTAATAATGTGAGAGCTAGCTTGGCTCGATGATTTGGGTTTGGCGTCTGGCTCTCAGGCCGCATAAGTACCGATATTTCATGCACAATTGCGTTCAGTCGTACAGTTTCCAGATCGATTTCGCCAAGTCTACCATCCAGATTATAAATGACTTCTTCAACCAAATCTTCACCCAGCCTATACAGTTGGCGTAAGTCACCATAAACGGTTTCCGGGCCACAGTCGCTAAAATCTATCACGCCCCGCAGTTCGTTATCATCATCAAATATTAAATTACCGAAGTGAATGTCATTATGAAATACAAAATACTGCGGATTAAGCGCGCTGATTCGCTTTAGAAAAATTTCGTAATACTTTTTAAATAATTCTATATGCGGCGTGGTCGCCGGCTGGAGCGCCAGCTTAGCATAATGCGCCACGTCATCTGTCATCCAGGGTATGTATTTTTTCCTCAAAGGAGCTATTTGTTCGACGCTTAAGCTACCGGCAACCTCACACATAAAATTGGCCAATTTACGGGCTAAGTGCTGCTTTGAACCCTCTGGAAAAGCCATAATTTGTTCGCTCGTTAGTACGCGACCCGGTACGTAACTAAAAATGCCAAATGATGCATCTTCAGCTAAACGTATTGCTGAGGGAATTTGTAGACTTAGCTTATCCTCGAGCTGACGCAAAACAGCCACTTCATAACGAAGCGAGCTACGATCGCGGTCGGTCTTTGGGAATCGAAACGTTTCGGTACCATCTACCAGTAGTACATCATTAATGTCACCGGCACCAAGAGGTTCGATTATCTTGGCATCGGGCCGCAAGTTATGTATCAATTCTTCGTGCTGAGCGTGGATCGTTTCGCTCACAATTCACCCCAGTTAGTGCCCATACTAACTTCGGCGGTTAGTTTTACTGGCAACTCGTAGACGTTTTCCATAGTGTTCTTAATCAGCTCGGCGACGCGCTCCGCGACCTCCGCCGGGCATTCTACTAGCACCGAGTCGTGGACCTGCAACAGCATCCGGCAATCATTGTGCTGCTTGGTTAAAACTTCATCAATTTTTACCATTGCCAATTTCATAATGTCTGCCGCACTACCTTGCAGCGGCATATTAACGGCAGCGCGGTAAGCGCCCTCACGTACGGCGAAATTGCTCGACTTCACGTCTGGCGTTGGGCGACGGCGACCCATTATCGTCTCTACATAGCCCTGTTTTTCAGCTTGCTCGCGAGTTCTTTCGATAAAGTCTTTCAGCCGCGGCCGAATCTCGAAATACTTCTCGATAAATTCTTTGGCCTGCTTAAACGTCATCCCTGTACCGAGCGCCAGTGCGTGTGGACCTTGGCCGTACATTATGCCGAAGTTGACAGCCTTGGCCGCGTGACGCATCTGCTTTGTTACGTCCTCCGGCGCCCGGCCGTAAACTTGGGCCGCCGTCATCGTGTGAACGTCGGCGTCATTATTAAACATCTCAATCATTTCAGTTTCACCTGCGAGCGCAGCCGCTAATCGGAGCTCAAATTGGCTGTAGTCAGCGTTGACCAACCTTTTGCCCTCAGGAGCCACAAAGGCCGCCCGGATTCGTCGACCCAGGTCAGTTTTAACCGGAATATTCTGTAAGTTCGGATCATTGCTCGATAATCTGCCAGTCTGAGCTCCAGCGGTATTAAAGGTGGTATGCAGACGCGACTCGTCATCAACCTGCCGCGGGAGTGTATCGACATAAGTGTTTTTCAGCTTGGTAACTTCGCGGTGGCTAGTGATGAGGTTGATAATTTTGTGTTCGCCGCGCAGTTTGTCCAGCTCGCTAGCGGCAGTTGAGTAACCAGTTTTACCTTTTTTAATGCCGGCTGTCGGCAGCTTCAGTCTCGTGAATAAAATTTCGGCTAGCTGGCTGGGACTACCGATGTTGAACTCCTGGTCGGCTAGGCCGTAAATTTGTTGCTCATAATCACTAATGAGGTCATCGATTTCACGAGCAAATTTAGCTAGATAATCGCAGTCTAGTTCGATGCCAGCTAGCTCCATCCTGGCGAGCACCGGCACTAGTGGCCATTCGATATCGCTAGCCAGTTTCTTCACTTTTGGCAATTTATCAAATTCACCAATCTGCTGCTCATAGATTTTACTGATGATTGTTATTAGCTCGCTGGCCCTCCCCGCTAACTCATTTGCATCGACGTCGTCCAGGCTAGCGCCGTCATAACCAAGCTCTTCCTTGGCTAGCGTCGTCAGCGATAAGTCACGGCTTAAAGAATTAAGCAAAAACGACGCCACTTGAATGTCGTGCGCAACTGATGGC
>JARIHJ010000033.1 GCA_029288335.1 Candidatus Saccharimonadota bacterium | reverse complement strand
ATTAAAGACTCTTGACGGGCGTAAAGCTTATTTATTTGCCGGCCGAGCCTCCATTCTTTAATCAGGCCGGGGAAGGCTGCTCTCTCGTCCAGCAAGTGAGCGAGTTCAGCATCGACACTAGTCGCTTGTTCACTAGTTGTTTGGACTAGATTGTAATCTCTCTTGTATTCTGAGTACAGTCTGGTAGCCTCCTTTTGGATGGCGTCGATTTGGCTAGAGAATTCCACTATGTATATTATACACTAACAACAATTGATAGTCAAATGGCTCATACAGTTTGCGACATTATCCAAGACATCAAATCGAAGCTCTAGCCGCTAAACAAACTAGCTTTTATCTGGTATAGTTTAGGGAAATGGCAAAATTGACGAAGAATGATGTATTAAAGTTGGCCAAATTAGCCAAGCTCGAATTGACCGATGAAGAAGTCGAGCGGCTAGTTAGCGAACTCGGCGAAATCCTGGGCTATGTGGAGCAGCTCGATAAGGTTGATGTCACGGGCCTAGAGGCCACTACACAAGTTAGCGGGCTATCCAGCGTGACTAGGCCTGATGAAGTCAAAGATTATGGCTATAAACCGGCGGATTTATTGAAGCAAGTGTCGGCGGTGGAGGGGAACCAAATTAAAGTTAAACGGATGCTAGCGTGAGCACCTGGGCGGGGGTAGCCGACATTGCTAGCGATGTCCAAGCTGGCAAAGCTAGCGCGACCGAGCTCGTCAAAAAATCGCTGACGTTGATCAAAGAAAAGTCCGAATTCCAGGCGATTATCGGCACAACTGAAGCCAGGGCGCTGGCGCGGGCTAGCGAGATTGACTCGCAAGTGCAAAGCGGCAAGAATCCAGGCAGACTAGCTGGCGTGCCATTCATTGCTAAGGATAATTTCCTGACTTTCGGCTCCGAGACTACCGCTGCCAGCAATATACTAAAAGGTTTTGAAGCGCCCTATCAGGCGACAGTAATCAAACGCCTCGAGAAAGAGGGTGCAATTTGTGTGGCGAAGGCGAATTTGGACGCTTTCGCGCATGGATCATCCACCGAGAATTCCGATTATTTTACGACAAAAAATCCGCATGATAAAACCAAAGTCCCTGGCGGCAGCAGCGGCGGCAGCGCCGCAGCCATCGCGCTAGAACTAGCACCATTCGCGCTGGGTACCGACACCGGTGGCAGCATCCGACTGCCGGCTAGCTTTTGCGGCATTGTCGGCTACAAACCGACCTACGGGCTAGTATCGCGGAGTGGCATCGTCGCGATGGCGAGCTCGTGCGACGCACCCGGACCATTAGCTGCCAGCGTTAGCGACGCGGCATTGGTGCTCGACGTCATTGCGGGCCGTGACGAGCTCGATTCCACCAGCATTGATCGCCAAGGGCAATACACCGAGTTAACCGGCGGCCTAAAGGGCAAAACCATCGGCGTTATCGAAATGGACGAGCACATTTCGGGTGACGTCAGGCAAGTTATTGACGCTAGCATTGAGAAATTGGCGAAAGCCGGCGCGGTTGTAAAGCCGATCAAGTTGCCGGTCAATGATTATGCGCTCGCGACCTATTACATCATCCAGACCGCCGAAGTTAGCAGCAATTTGAGCCGCTACGATGGGCAGCGTTATCCCTACAGCTATCCAGATGCCAAAGATTTGGATGAAGTCTATAAAAAATCACGCTCAATCGGCTTCGGCGCCGAAGCCAAGCGCCGAATTATCCTCGGCACATTTGTGCTCTCATCTGGCTACTACGAAGCGTATTACCAAAAGGCGCAATTAGTCAGGAGCAAAATCATCAACGATTATGAAAAAGTATTTAATGAAGTTGATTTTGTGGCCGGGCCAACAGCGGCTACGACGGCATTTCCAATCGGAGAGGTCCAGGATCCATTGCAAATGTATTTGACGGATGTGCTAACGGTTGGGGCTAACCTCGCTGGATTACCGGCAATTAGCTTGCCAGCTGGCAAAAATGATGCTGGCTTGCCGGTTGGTTTGCAGCTGCTGGCGCCCCAGCGCAAAGACCGCGAGCTGCTAGCGCTAGCTAGCGCCGCTGAGGAGGTTCTAGCGTGAAAAGCAGCCAAATTATCGGTGTTGTAATCGCGACCATCGTCTTGTTACTGATCATTGTCGGCATCAGCTGGATCGAGAAAAAGCTGCTCAAAAAACGCCTGAGCACGGCAAAATTCCAGAGCCGCTGGTTGGAAGTGCAACAGCTTTGCCATGACAAGTCGACTTGGCCACTGGCGGTTATCGATAGCGATAGATTGTTGGACGAGGCTCTAAAAAAGCGAGGCTTCAAGGGCAAAAGTATGGGCGAGCGGCTGGTGAGCGCACGCCAAACTTTGACAGATAATGACAAGACTTGGTTTGCCCACAAATTGCGCAACAAACTAGTCCATGAAGAAGGCATCAAATTGACCGAGCCAATGGTGAAAGAAGCGCTTCGTGGCACCCGCCAAGCGCTGAAAGATCTGGGCGCGCTATGATTAGCCCCGAACTTCGCGCTAAATATACGGCGACGATTGGCATCGAAACTCACGTCCAGCTAAAGACCCAGACAAAAATGTTCAGTGCTGCCGGCAATGATGCGCGCGAGGCGCCGCCTAACACGCTTGTCAATCATATCGATTTTGGCCTGCCTGGTGCCTTGCCAGTCATTAATGAGAAAGCCATTGAGCTAGCAGCCAGAGCTGCGT
>JARIHJ010000030.1 GCA_029288335.1 Candidatus Saccharimonadota bacterium | reverse complement strand
GCGCACAGCACCGCGACTTTCTTTTTCTTCAAAACCACCGCCCCACCTCAGTTCGATGCCTGGAGCTGTCATTTTTCATTTCAACGTAGCCAATTCGCGATGGCTTTTGCTGTGCTTTACCTCGTTTTACACTTTCTATTTTGTACTATACACCCATTGTTTCGAAAAAATGCAAATTTTAGATAGTTGTAGCTCGGTTATGCCGCTGTTTCGCCGCTTTGCCTAAAGTAGTAATTGTGGACGATGTGGCGACTATTACCATCGGCGTCACGGTCTATCTTCATCACTTCGCTGAAGCCGGCAACTGTAAGCTCGAATCCCTTTGGCAACAAAGCTTCATATCTTTGAGTAATGTGGGGTCTAAAGTCTTTTCCGGTGTGGCTTCTATCCCTCAATGTACCATCTACATCCTGCAGACTATTTAGCAACCGGTAATGAAGCGGCCGGAATGACTCAACTGCTAGCCGGCCGACTAGTATATCCCGATGGTTGCCAAAATAATCTTCTTCGCCAACTTCCGCCTGAAAGGGCTTGTATGAATCCGCGATTTCTTTTAATCGCTGGTCCCAATTTATAAGCTTTGAATCGTCAATTTTATACCACGGCAACAGCGTAATATGGTAAGGCCAATCGTCACTATCAAATCGCTCAAAAGTCGGCTCTTCGACAAAATTGACAATTATTCTGTCGCCTACTTCTGCCCGACTCATAGAAACATTATAGAGCTATCTTTGTCGTTCCAGGTAATTGCCGGTTCGGGTATCAACTTTGATTACATCACCGGTTTTGATAAAGGCTGGAACTTTGATGAGAATTCCGGTCTCGAGTGTGGCATCTTTGGTAATTGAGCTCGACGTATCGCCTTTGACGGCCGTCTCGGTATAAGTGACTTTTAGCGACAAATTCTTCGGCAGCTCAATGCTAATCGGTCGGCCATTAAATAATTGCAGCTGGACTTCATCACCTTCCTTCATAAAGCCAGCTTGGTCGCTGACAAGATCGCTAGCGACTTCGAACTGCTCGAAACTTTGCTGATTCATAAAGTGGAAGTTAGCTCCGTCTGAATACAAAAATTGTACAGTTTGATTGGTCACATCAGCTGTTTGGAGCTGCTCGTTACCCTTAAAGGTTTTAGCGAGTACTTTGCCGTCGAGCAGGCTTTTTATACGGACATTAACGATGCTGCCGCCACGGCCCATTACTTTCTGGGCATAATCAATCACCCGATATGGTACTCCATCTAGTTGAAATACCATCCCCTTTTTGAGGTCAGTGATGCCTAACGCCACGCCTTTAACCCTTCGCTACGAACGGCATCAGCGCTAAATGTCGCGCACGCTTGATGGCTCGAGCTAATTGGCGCTGCTGGCTCTCAGTAAGTCCGGTTTTCTTGCGCGTTTCGATCTGCCCATACTGGTTGGTGTAGTTCTGCAACGTCTTAAAATCTTTGTAGTCAAAGTACGCTACATCGGTTCTTGGTTTAAAAATCTTCGCCATAATTAAAATTCCTCTCTTAGTAACTTAGAGACTGGCATCAGCCTCTTCTATAACTCCACGGATGATCAGGTTTCTGGAAAATTCTGGATGTGCAGCCGTCATCTTATCGAGTTGCTCTATACGCACGGCTACTGCATCGAGAAGTTCACGTCGAATTTCGAAGCCTGACACGTCCTCTGATTTTCGGTACCTAAAACCTGTTGTCAGGGGGGTGTACATATCAGTTTCTGTTCCTGTGTCTTCTGGCCTCAGTGCCATGATGCTAAATCCTTTCTTTGATTAGTTAAAACGGAATGTCATCTAGATTAATCGGCTCATCACCGATGTCTTCGATAACGACATCATCGCTTTTTTTACTGCTGGCCTTCGGTTTGCTAGCACCGCTGTTATTTGCACCGGATTCGCTGGCGCCAGCATCGTCACCACTAATACCGCGGCTATCCAGGAAGGTCACGTCGTTAGCGTTAACCTCGACCTTAGAGCGCTTTTGGCCATCCTGCTCCCAGCTGC
>JARIHJ010000097.1 GCA_029288335.1 Candidatus Saccharimonadota bacterium | reverse complement strand
GTATTTGCTAAACCTAGAAAAAAACCTATCGCGTCACGTTATCGGTCAGTCCGAGGCTGTCGAAGCGGTGGCTAAAGCCATCCGTCGTAATCGCTCCGGCGTCGGCAGCGCTAAGCGCCCGATTGGCAGCTTTATATTCCTCGGCCCGACCGGTGTCGGCAAGACGGAGCTTGCCAGGGTTCTCGCTAAAGAATTCTTCGGCTCCGACGACGCTTTAGTCAAGATCGATATGAGCGAGTTTGGTGAGCACCACACCAGCTCGCGGCTAGTTGGTGCGCCGGCAGGCTATGTCGGCTATGACGACGGTGGTCAGTTGACCGACAAAATCCGTCGCCACCCGTACTCGCTAGTCCTGTTTGATGAAATTGAAAAAGCTCACCCCGATGTCTTTAATATGCTGCTACAAATTCTGGAAGACGGCGTGTTGACAGATGGCCGCGGCCGCCAGATCGATTTTACGAATACAATTGTCATTATGACCAGCAATATTGGCGCCGAGAAGTTGCAAAAGGAAGCCAGCTTTGGCTTTCATGTCAATAATGACGACCAGCTAGATAATCTGGCATCCTTACACGAGAAGAACCAAGCCGATGTCACAGCCGAATTGAAGAAAATGCTGCGTCCTGAACTACTGAACCGCATCGATAAAGTTGTGGTCTTCCGGGCGTTAACCAAGCACGATATTTACAAGATCATTAATCTGCAAATTGCCGAACTATCCGAGCGCTTAAGAGCTCGTGGCATCGGCATCAAATTACAGCCAGCCGCACGGCAATATTTGCTCGATCACGGTTACGATGCCAAGAATGGCGTCCGACCACTGCGCCGCCTAATCCAGGACACGATCGAGGACTATATCGCTCTGAATTTATTGGACGAGAAGTACTCCACCGGCGACATTGTCAGAGTCGCTACCAAGAACAACCAGCTAGCTTACTCGACCATCAACGAATAACTAGTACAATAGAGCTATGCCGAGAAAATTTGGCGACTGGCTAAAAGTTGGTTTATTTATGATCGTGATCGGGCTGATTGCGTGGGGTTTTTCTGAGCGCCAGGCGATCGCAGACTACATTAAGCTAGCTGATTATAATCCGCCGGCTAGCATTAGCCAGTTGGCAGCAGATGATACGGTGACGGCCGAAGGCCGCCATTATTTTTATCTGAACCACCCAGAACTAAATGACAAAGCGACTTTTCGGCAAAATTGTCCGAATGGCACCGAGCAAACTGTTGTCCTCGGCTGCTACCACTCTGGTGAGTCTGGCATATTCCTGCTAACCGTTAATGATCCGCGGCTGAGTGGCGTCGAGCAAGTCACGGCGGCGCACGAAATGCTCCACGCCGCCTACGAGCGACTTTCTAGCAGTGAGCGAAGTCAGGTCGACGGGTGGCTAATGGCTTATTACAAAACCGTCAAGGATCCGCAGCTACTGGCAACCTTTGCTAACTACCGCAAGACCGAACCAGGCCAGGTGGTTAATGAAATGCACTCGATCTTTGGCACTGAAGTCGCAAACTTGCCGCCGAACCTCGAGAATTACTACAAGCGCTATTTCACCGATCGGGCGAAGGTCGTCGGCTACTACACAAATTACCAAGATGCTTTCACTAAGCTTCAGCAACAAATTGCCTACTACAAAGCCCAGCTGGAACAGTTAAAATCGAGTATTGCTAGTGATGAGGCAGCTGCCAGCCAGCAAAATACTAGCCTGAACATTGAGCGCAATCAGCTAAACCAAGAAGCCGCTAGCGGGGATACCAGCGATTATAATGCAGGTGTCAATAACTACAACGCTGCCGTCGAGCGCTACAATTCCCTGGTGGCGCAAATTAAATCGGAAATTGCTAACTATAACCAGCTAGTTCAGCAGTACAATCAAAGCGCTGTCGCGATCAACACATTAGGCAATGAATTGAACGCCAATGTGGAGACCGTGCCATCTGCCAGACGCTAGTCTGATATTATTTAATAATGGCAAAAAGCTCAGCGAGTTTTGTTTGTAATAATTGCGGGGCCAAGTTTGGCGCCTGGATGGGGCGTTGTTCGCAGTGTGGCGAATGGAATACTTTGATCGAAGAGGTTCCACTCGCAATAACTGCAAGCGGCGCAAAGGCGAGTGGCCATAAATTGGCGACTGCTAGCGTTGCCCGCGCCAAAGCGGAGAACGACAAAAGGCTGACTAGCAAGCTCGCTGAAATCGACAGTGTGCTCGGTGGCGGACTGGTGCCGGGCAGTGTCAGCTTGCTAGCCGGCCAGCCGGGCATCGGCAAAAGCACTATTTTACTTCAGCTAGCTTATGCCATTAGCAAAACTGCTAACGTGCTTTACGTCAGTGGTGAGGAAAGTGCTAATCAAGTGGCACTGCGCGCGAGTCGGCTAGGGACGACTTCAGATAAGTTAAAAATCGCGACCAGCAATTCGGCGGACGATATAGCCAGCACGATTGCGAGCGGCGAACTTCAGCTAGTTATCGTTGATTCGATTCAAACAATTTCGACCAGCAATGCGAGCTCGGCCGCCGGTAGCGTTAGCCAGATTACTAATTCTTCTGCGCTCTTAACTAGCGCTGCAAAGGCGACAAATACTGCCCTGGTGCTAGTCGGTCACGTCACCAAAGAGGGGATGATCGCCGGGCCGAAAGTGCTCGAACACCTAGTCGACGTGGTCTTGCAGCTAGAAGGTGATAATTACGGCGGCTTTAAACTACTACGCGCGACCAAAAACCGCTTCGGTGCTGTCTCGGAAGTCGGTATTTTTGAGATGAAGTCGAGCGGTCTCGAGCCGGTGGCTAATCCCTCGGCGGCGCTGTTAGAAGAGCGACGAGTGTCGGATGGTTCGATTGTGCTCGCGACAATGGAAGGCAGCAGACCACTCTTAGTCGAAGTTCAGGCGCTAGTCAATCGAACTAGTTACGGTTACCCGAAACGAACGGCTAGCGGCATTGATTTGAATCGCCTGAATTTACTCGTAGCGGTGCTCGAACGGCGGACGAAATTAAAGCTAGCTGATCAGGATATTTACGTTAATATTGTCGGGGGTATTAGGGTCAACGAGCCAGCGGCTGACCTGGCCGTCTGTCTCGCGATTGGTTCGGCTGCCAAGGGCTACGCGCTGAAAGACAACGCGGTAGTTTTCGGTGAGGTGGGTCTGTCCGGCGAAGTCCGGCACGTGCCATTTGCTGACAAGCGCGCGGCTGAGGCTAAGAAACTAGGCTTCAAATTAGCGATTGGGCCAAAACAAAAGTCCAAGCTCGACTTCGTCAAGCCAGTTAGTGATGTGCGCTCAGCACTAAATCAGCACTTATCGAAAAACACTTGAATAACTGTCGGCTAGGTGTTGCCCTTTTTGCCAGGTCCTGTTCCTGTTTTACATGTAGGATCACTCGGATCGCATGTAGGCGTCGGAGTGTTTGCGACGGCAGTATTCACATTAGCACTGTCGCTACCCTGGTATAGCACGCTATCTGTAACTTGAGCCGAAATTGTCGCTGTTCCGGCCGCCGTGGGTGTAAATAGATAGGTTAGAGTCGGGCTGTTGCCCTGGGCGACTTGTTTGCCGTTGATGCTGATAGTCAGGACCTCGGGGAACTGCGAGCTGCTAAGGGGATAGGTGCCTGCGGTTGCAGTCGCTGTGATTTCACAGCCATTTTGAGAATCGCAGGTTGTAGCTTGTTGGCCAGGGTTGGTCGGGTCCACGATGCTTAGTTGTACGGACGGTTTGGTGTCGCCGCAGTTATGAATGTCGTCGGGCGCCGAAGCATTGTAGTTGACGCCCTTATTATTACCGTAGAATTGGTCGATTGAGAAGTTGTTGGCATTGCCGTTTGTGACTACTTCTTTAGCATCGTCTGGGGTACACTGTGTGGCTAATTTGTTCGAGACTCTGTCGATGGTGACCGCCTGGTTGGAGCTGGTCTTAGGTTTGTACCAGCTTGGATAAAGATCGGTGCTCGAGCTCGGGAATTCAGCGCCGAACATATCGCCGTAGCCACTCGTCTCGACGTAGGCTGGCAGAGTCTGTATGCCCGCGGGTTGTTGCCAGTTGACGGGCGTTTTGTCCTCGTGCAAATATTCCAGCATAGGTGCGGTCATATCATAAGTGATAGTATCGCTTGAGCCAGTCATGGCTACTTGAGTGGTGTGATAACCGGCCCAGGAAACGACAGCGTACTGAGTACTCCAACCGGTCATCAGATAGTTGCTGGCATCATTAGTAGTACCGGTTTTGATAGCGAAGTCCCAACCGTGCCAGTGCTGAATTTTGAAGCCGGCCGGGAAGTAGGTTGCACGCGGATCGGACAGCATATTGTCGACGATGTAGGCAGTTTGCGGGTTGATGACCTGCTTGCCTTTAGGCTGCTGATACTGGTCAACAACTTTGCCGGAGCCGTCAGTAATTTTTAGGATATAGGTTTGCGGGATGGATTTGCCTAGGCGGCCGAGAGTGGCTAGGCCGTTTGTGTGGTCTGTGAGATACAAATAAGCGCCGTCACCGATGCCGGCGGCCGGGCCACAAGTACTGGTCTTAGTCAGAGCTGCGTCACTGTAACAGTTGTATAGACTGCTTGTAGCACCTGGGTTCATCATCTTAGTTGCGGTGTTGATGGTGTTTTTGATCCCCGCTTGGATAAAGGCTTTGACGGCTGGGACATTGCGCGATCCCCCGAGGGCATAGCGGATAGTTTCCGCGCCAGGGTAGGTGTGGTTATCGTCCCAGAGACAGTTTCCGCTGCCCTCGGGCGGTGGCAGGCCCTTATTAGTACACGGATAGCCCGCACCTGTCGATGGGTCAATAATCGGTCCTTGGCTGTCGTAAAAGACGGAGCCAGCGCCAGCGTTAGAATCGTTAATCAGGGTAGTATAAACATAGGGTTTTATCGATGAGCCGGGCGCGATTTTAACGCTGGATGCATAGTTAATCTTGCCGTGATTCGGGTCATTAAAGTTAACGCCGCCGACCAAACCGACCACCTGGCCAGTTGGGACATCCTCGATGACCATTGCTTCTTCGTCACCGCCGACGCGCTCAACTGCTGGTAGATTCTTCTGGACGATTTGCTCGGCCTCTTTCTGGACGTTAAGGTTTAGGGTGGTGATAACTTTCCAGCCACCGCGCTGGACAGTAGCCGCCCCGTATTTTTGCTCTAAGTATTGCTTAGCCGAAAGCACGAAGTAGGGGGCCTGAATATTGCCAAATTTGGACGACAATGGCTGAATCTGGCTCATCAAGTCGACTTTCTTGGCCTGAGCAGCCTGGTCCGAGGTGATCATCTTCAGCTTGACCATTTGGTCGAGGACGTAGTTTTTACGAGCGAGCAATGCCGGCTCGTTGAAGTAGTCTGCGGTCGCTTCGGGGTTATATTTCGGATCGCTGTAGGGTGAGTAGATGGTGGGAGACTGCGGGATGGCAGCCAGGAAAGCTGATTGAGCGAGCGTCAGCTGGGCGCAGCTAGTATGGAAATAATCTTCCGCGGCGGATTCGCAGCCATACTCAACACCGCCGTAAGGCGCGATGTTAAGGTAGCCAGTTAGGATTTCTTTCTTGCTGTACTCACGGTTTAGATCAATGGCTAAGATTAGTTCTTTAATTTTACGGCCAATGGTACGATTATCGGTCCATTGCTCGTTAAGCTTCACTAATTGCTGCGTAATGGTTGAGCCACCCTGCAGCCCGTCGCTGCTGCCGATACCAAATATGTCGTGGAGCCCGGCGCGGATGATTGATTTAAAGTTGAAAGCCCCTTCGGTATAGAAATGCTGGTCTTCGATGGCGACAGTCGCATTCTGCATATATGGCGACATCTGCGCGTTTGGTACGGGTACACGCTTGACGGCACCGTAATCTTGCCAGAGCAGGACTTTGCCGGTACTGTCGTAGTAACTAATACTGCCACCGAGCTTGTCGCCAGCCAGGGAATTGATCTGAGGTAAATCTTTTCTAAAGTAGGCAAACAGACCGATGAGTAAAATAAAGCAGACCACGACCGTGATGCCGACGATTTTGAGGGCCATAATCGCGCCGTCGCGGCTAAACCAATATTTGGCCATCCGTTTCGGATGCACTCGGTAAACTTGGCGCAAGAAAAAGTTGCTTGGCAGGGTGGCGCGAGCGGCGGCCTTGCGCCGAGCTTTGGCGTCTTTGCGAGCTTTACGCCTCTCTGTGTAGCTGCGCTTTAGCTTAATAGTGTTGCCGCTGTGCGTCGTGAAACTGCTGCCGGCTTTGCGCTGGCGGCCGCGCTGATTAGCTAGTTTAAGCGCCACTTTAAAAGCGTTTCCCTTTTTATCATTCGTAACCATTATACCAAAATTTCGGGCCGTGAAATCAAAAATTTCTGGAAAATTTCTTGTATACTTACTAACAATGAAACTCTCCGAAGAGCTGAAGTGGCGCGGCCTATCCTACCAAACAACTTTTGATAATTTAAAGCAACTGGATGGCGGCAGTCTGACGTTTTATTGGGGCGTCGATCCAAGCGCTGATTCGATGACGGTAGGTAATCTGGCTATAGCGATGATGGTGCGGCGCTTTATTAATCACGGCCACAAAGCGGTATTGCTGGTTGGCGGCGCGACTGGTATGATTGGCGATCCCGATGGTAAAGCCACTGAGCGGGATTTGATCAGCAAGGAGCAGCTGGCGGCTAACAAAAAGGCGATCGCCGACCAGTACAAAACTATTTTTGCTGGCGAGCCATTCGAGATGGTTGATAACTATGATTGGTTCAAGAGAATAAACTACCTGGAATTCCTCCGCGATACCGGCAGGCACATACCGCTACGCCAAATGCTCGGGCGCGACTTTGTCCAAAGCCGATTAGCTGACGAAGGCATTAACTACGCCGAATTCAGTTACGTCCTAATTCAGGCTTATGATTTTTTGCATTTATTTCGCGAAAAAAATGTGACTTTGCAGGTATGCGGTGCCGATCAGTGGGGCAACTGCATCGCCGGCGTCGACCTTATCCGCCGCGCCACAGGCCAGGAAGCCAACGTCTGGAGCGCCCCGTTAATTACTAATAAGACGACTGGCAAGAAGTTTGGCAAGAGCGAGGAAGGCGCCGTCTGGCTTGACGCTAATAAGACTAGCCCGTTCAAGTTCTACCAGTTTTGGCTGAATGTCGATGATACGAGCGCCACGGATTTTCTAAAAATTTACACTCTATTGCCTAAAAAAGTCCTCGAAAATATTATCCAAGAATTTGCTGCTAAACCGCGCGAGCGCTTGGCTCAGAAGACGCTAGCCTGGGAAGTTACCAAGCTGGTTCACGGCGAAGAGCAAGCGGTATCAGTCCGTAATGCCACCGATGTGTTATTTGGCAAGGCTAATTTCCAACTCCTCGGCGAAACTGAGCTAGCTCTCCTAAAAGCCGAGCTGCCGGTCGTGAAACCCAGTCCGAACTTGGCGATCACTATGGCTAGTGCCGGCCTCGCGACTAGCGCGAGCGACGCCAGGCGGCTGATCGATAGTGGCGCCGTCAGCCTGAACGGCCAGAAAGTCGCCAGCGCTGACTACGTCTTTCAAGCCGGTACCAATTTACTCAAAGTCGGCAAGAATAAATTCGCGATCGTCGAAAACTAAACTACTTCACCGCCAGCTTCAGGATGCTTCAGGTGGCGCGGCAGTAAGAAGCTGAGGCCAAAGGCCACCACCAGGATAACTAATTCATAAATCGTGGCAATTTTAAAAGCGCGGTTGAAGTTGTCGCCATTGGCCTTAACTGCACTACTGGCGATAATGTTGCCGATTTTTTGCTGTTCGGGTGAGGGATGCTTGGGCTGTTGGCAACTCTCAGGCGTGGCCGATGGGTCGCTAGAAGCTGATTGGTCGTGGAAGCATTGCTTAGTCTTATTAATAATTACCGTCTGCACTGGTGCCGGTACGTGGGCAGCGGTGAGCTCTGACCTAATTTGCGGGTCAACTGAATTAAAGCTAGCAACCGCGTGACCGGAAATTGCGCCAAAGAAAACCGTGCCGATAACGGCGACACCAATCGCCCCAGCGATCTGCTGAAAAGTGTTTTGGAGGCCTGAGGCGGCGCCAGCGTATTTGGGGTCAATGTCGTTATAAAGTACCGCGAAAATCGCCGCGAATAGCATCCCCATCCCAAAGCCAAAAATCAACAAGCCCGGTAGTATTTGATACCAAGTCACGCTAGCGCCGTAATTGCTAAAAGCCCACGTCACGAGCACGATTCCACCACCGATCAGGACCGCGCCGAGGCTCATAACCCTAGCGCCAATTTTTTTCAATAATTTGGGCCCGAGCACCGCTGAGCTAAAGGCAATTCCAACTGCTGTCGGAATGCCAACTAGTGCCGCCTTTAGAGCGCTAAAGCCGAAACCGATCTGCAACACCAGCGTAAAGGTGAAGAAGAAGCCGAGCATCGTCATCGAGAAGAAAAACATCACACCGAGACCCGCTGAGAAATCGCGGCTTTTGAAAATTGGTGGCACCAGTAGTGTTGAAAAGCCTTTTTTGAAGCGCTTGGCTTCGTCATAAATAAAGACCGCGAGCACTGCCAATCCGGCGGCTATCAGTACGTAAATCCACCACGGCCAGCCATAGGCTTGACCCTCGACCAGCGCGTAAATAATTAGCCCTAGGCTAGCGACGATCAGGCCAGTTCCCACATAGTCAAGGTGTTTTGGCGGGTGCGTCGAGCCGCCGGCAGGTAGCAGTTTTTGACCCATAATTAACGCAAAAATGCCGACCGGTATGTTGATCAGAAATATAGGCCGCCAATCTGATTCGGCAATATTAGCGCTAATCAGTAGCCCGCCAATGATCGGTCCGGCAGTGGCAGAAAGTCCGCCCAGCATTCCGAAAATGCCCGAGATCCCGGCGCGCTCGTGCGGCTGGTAGAGGACCTGCATTAGCGACAGAACTTGGGGCACCATTAAGGCCGCAAAGGCACCCTGAATTAACCTGGCAATGATCAGGACGGCCGCATTTGGCGATAAGCCGGAGAGCAATGATGCCAGCGTAAAACCAGCCACACCGACCATAAATAACTTCTTATAACCGAACAAGTCACCCAGCCGGCCGCCGGTTATCAGTAGTGTGCCGAACGTCAGCAAGTAGGCGCTAATCACCCACTGAATTTCGCTGTAGGACGCGCCTAAATTCCGCTGGATCGATGGAATCGCGATGTTGACGACCGTAACATCGAGCAAATTTATAATGAACGCCAGCGCCACCACGACCATTACAACAGTGCGTCGCCGATGCGTAATCCCTCGAGCATTAGCTTTTGCAGAAATTATTTTCATCAGCGTTAATCATACCGGGTCAGCCGTTAAAAACCTAATTTGATATACTTATCCCTGAATGGCGACTGGACACAAAAAAGCCGACTACTATAATGATTCGAAGCACAACTATTTGCGCTACTGGGACGGCCGTGACTACGAGAATGCGGCTGAGGAAATGGCGATCAGGCGATTGCTGGCCGGCAAACATTTTAAGCTAGCGGTCGATGTTGGCGGTGGCTATGGCCGACTGGCGCTGTTACTAGAAAATTATGCCGATAAAGTCGTCCTGACCGACCCTAGTCAAAAGCAGCTCGACATCGGCGCCGAATATCTAAAGGATCACAGCGAAATCGACCGCCAGGTGATGCAAGCCGACGACTTGAAATTCGCCGACGGCGAAGTCGATCTCTTGACGATGATAAGGGTAATGCATCATTTGCCCGACCCAGCCGCCGAACTGGCCGAAATCGCGCGTGTACTAGCGCCGGATGGGCTGGCGATTATCGAAGTTGCCAACTATATGCACTTCGTTAACCGACTTAAGCATTTAGCACGTGGCCGAAAAATGCCGACTGAGCCGGTCGATATCCGTTCCAAAATTAACCGCGATGACCAAAACACGATCGCCTTCGTCAACCACAACCCACACACTGTAGTTAACCAACTGAGCCGTGCGGGCTTGACTGTTGAGCGAATATTGTCGGTCAGCAATTTGCGCTCTACCACGCTAAAAAAGGCTGTGCCGAAGTCCGCGATGCTAGCCGTCGAAGGTATTCTCCAACCTAAACTATCAAAAATCTACTTCGGCCCCAGCATCTTTTTCCTTGTCAAAAAGCTATAAGAATTGTGGATTTTATTTGCTTTAAGTGGTATAATAATTAATTATGTCTGAACTAGAGACGGATTTCGGAATTGAGCCGCCAGAGCCGAAACAGCTTGATATCCCTGATCGCTGCAAAAACTGCGCGCCTCTACTGATGGCGAAAGTTGATTTTTTCGAGTGCAAGCTAGCGGCGCTGAGCACTGCTGCGATTGCGGATAAGGCTATGGACGGGATGCCGACTGAGGAGCGTGAGCAATACGCCCATCACCTCGAGGAGGAGCACCAAGTAGATTTAGCGATGCACAATCTTACTGTTGAAGGTGCCATTGCAGAGCTGGAGGCTGAACGCCGCCAAGAGTTAGCCAGCCGCCTGAACTATATCGATGAAACTCGTGAAAACCTCAAACAAAGGATTGGTGCAATGACAGCTAGCTGTGACGGCCCGCTAACGATGCGCGCTCAGCGAAATGGCCGGGAATACAAGGTTCGAATTTGCACGACTCTAACTGATAATCCATACAAAAATGTCGCCGTGATCGACTGCCGCGAACTCTAGCTAGTTGCTAGGGCTTCGATGGTAGCTTTATTGAACGCCGGCAGGTCGTCAGGGTTTCGGCTGGTGATGAGATTGTCGTCTACCACGCATTCTTCGTCGACCCAGTCTGCACCGGAGTTTCGCATATCATCCTGAATTGTGAAGTAGCTGGTTAGCTTGCGTCCTTTCGCCAGCCCGGCCGATACCAACAGCCACGGCCCGTGGCAGATTATTGCCACCGGTTTTCCGTCGTTCAGCATAGTCCGCAGGAATTCTCGGGCTTTTTCTTCCATCCTGAGATGATCAGCATTAACTGCGCCGCCCGGCACCACTAGCGCGTCGTAGTCGGCCGGATCTGCTTTGTTCAAAGTTTTATCGACAGCCACCGACTTTCCAGACTCAACGTGGTTTAAGCCCTTGATTTCGCCGTCTTTCGGCGCGATTACTTCTACGGTAGCGCCAGCTTCTCGTAATGCTTCGAGCGGACTAAAAAGTTCGGCTTCTTCAAAGTAATCCGTCGCTACAATTGCCACTCGTTTACTGTTCAAATCCGCATCTACCATATTTTTATTCTTCTAGATTTCGACCAATTCGGCAGTGGTCGAGGTCACATTCTATATAATTCATAAAATGACCGAGCAAACTCCGCTAATAGAAATCAAGGGGGTGGGCGAGGCGCTGGCTGGAAAGTTAGCGATTCTAGGCGTAAAAACGGCTGGCGATTTGATTGATTTCTATCCGCGGCGGTATGAGAACTATTCCGAAGTTACCAAAATTGCCAACTTGAGGCCGGGACCAGTTACGATCAAAGCCAAAATCATTCAGGCTAGCGGCCGTTACGTGCGGCGTGGAATGCACATTACCGAAGCCATTGCCAGCGACGGCACGGCGAGCGTACGGTTGGTCTGGTTCAACCAGCCTTACCG
>JARIHJ010000092.1 GCA_029288335.1 Candidatus Saccharimonadota bacterium | reverse complement strand
AACATTAGCCCATCCGGTTAAAGTTTTCTCAACTTCGTCAGCGGTTTTATAGGTTTTGTTAGCTTCGGCTACTAATTCGGTTCCGTCGGCTAGCTTAAAATTGGCACTGATTTTGAAGCTTGATTCGGCCGAATGTGCCTCGACTTCCCTTTCGCGTTCGACGACTAGTCGAACGGCGACTGATTGCACGCGGCCGGCCGATAGACCCGGGCGGACTTTTTTCCAGAGGACTGGAGATAGCTCAAATCCGACCAAATAGTCTAGGGTTTGCCTAGCCTGCTGCGACTCGACGAGTGGAAGGTCAATTGTACGCGGATTTTGAATCGCGGCCTCTAGCGCCGGCTTGGTGATCTCGTGGAAGACAATCCGGCGGGTTGTCTTCGGATCGAGCCCCAGAACTTCGGCCAGGTGCCACGAAATGGCTTCGCCTTCCCGGTCTTCATCGCTAGCCAGCCAGACGGCGCTTGCGGCTTTGGCCGCTGATTTTAGATCGGCAATTACCTTCTTCTTGTCCGGATCGATTTCATATTTCGGTGCGTAGCCCTGACTAACATCGACGCTGCCGGCCTTACTTGGGATGCCGCGAATGTGTCCCATCGAGCTCTTAACCTCGTAATCTTTACCCAAATAGCCTGTGATTGTCTTGGCTTTCGCTGGGCTTTCAACTATGACTAAATTCTTAGAACTCATCCTAGCATAACCTTTCAGTCATAAGCTGCCCATTTCCGGCCAGAAATGCCGGGCCACTCGTCAACGTAGCTACGGCTATGCCTCCTCGCGTCCCGACATTTCTGACGCGGAAATGAATAACTTCTGCTCCGAAAATTATACCAGGATGAATTCTAGCCATTCGCTAACTATGTTTATAGCAAACGTTTTACTAATGCAAATTTGAATTTGATGCGGACTAACTTTCGATGTAGTTGTCGAGCCAGCGTGCTAACAGATAGCCGACCCCGAGGCCGATGATACCTAGGATAATGCTTGGAGCGCTCGACCAACTGCCGTGAGCAAAAGCGGCCCCTATCCAGCTGCCGATCAGGCTAGTAGCAAGTGTAATTGCGGCTTTGGCCATTTTTTGCATAACTAGCACTAATTCTAGCACTGGTGATTCTGTTCAAAAATCAACCAAGCGTCCAGTGGTTAGCGCCTAGCGAGCGAATCTGGCCGTTAAGCTCCAGCATCGTTAAGGTTTGGTTGAACTCGCTGGCGGTCAGGTTTGATTTTGCCAGTAATTCATCGGCATCAGAAGTTTCGCCGGCGATTAGGTCTAAAATTAGCTGTTCGCTAGCATTTGCGCCTTGCAGCTTCTTGGCCTTGCTAGACTTAACACCCAATCTTAGTGCGAACAATACGTCGTCCGGGGATGTCGCGAGCAGCGCGCCGCGTTTTAGGAGGTTGTTGGTCCCCTCGCTGGTGACGCTAGTGATTGGACCCGGCACGGCTAGCACTTCGCGGCCGAGCTCAAGCGCGTAGCGGGCGGTGTGTAGGCTGCCCGATTTGAGAGCGGCTTCGGTGATAATGATGGCGTCGGCTAATGCGGCTACGATTCTATTTCGAGCCACGAAATTAGTTCGATTGACGAAACTACCCTCCGCGTATTCGCTAACCAACGCTCCGCCTTTGTCTATAATTTGCTTCGCTAGTGGACGATGACTGGCTGGTGCAATTTGCGTTAGCGGTGTCGGTAGGACAGCTAGTGTTTTACCGCCAGCGTCTAGGCAGGCTTGGTGGGCGATCGAGTCGACACCTAGCGCCAGGCCGCTGATGATCGTGATCCCCTGCCTGGCTAGCTCGCTCGCGAACCGTTCGGTAACTTCTCGGCCGTAGCGGCTAACTTTGCGGCTGCCGACGATGGCGACGCAAGGATTTTCCAGTAATGGCGCCAGTTCCCCCGCGACGAATAGCTGTTTTGGCGGCTGTGGCAATTGTTTTAGCTTCTCTGGGTAGTTTTTGCTAGCCAATGCCAGCTTATTGATTTCTAGCATAAAATATATTTTAACTATTGACTTAATGACACGTTTTTGCTAAAATAGCAAATCGTGAGCTTGGATTAAGCCAGCTTAGCACATTTTTCAATTTTCTAACAAATGTTAGATTGCTCTAGAGCGTGCCGATGCTAAGTAACTACCCTCCACTTATTATTGGCGCTTGTCGCTGTTATTGTCAGCGCTAACAGGCGTTCTAAAGCAACCTAATCCCTTTAACCTCGCACGCCTCTCGTTTTTTAGGAGTTTTGGCTGGTGACGAAAAATCCCTTGAGGTGGGCCGGACTTTAAAGTCCAGGAAGGCCTTCAAGGTGGGTTGAAGGGTGAAAAGAGCCTTCGGTGGTGCCCACCCCCTCCGAAGGCTCTTTTTGGTCTATCGCAACTTGCCCAGTCACAAACCTACTACCAGCAGGCTGGCAATTGGCTCAAGACCCCGCCTCGGCTTGGTAGCTTTTGCTAGCCACCCTCCGGCCTTGTGAGGTTGCCAATTGGCAATTCTCACCCTCTGAAAGCCTGTTTTTATGTCGCTCAAATGTCACTAAGCGGGCGTTATATAAGTTACTGCGAATCAATAATTTTTAATTTAAGCTATTTGACTATGAGAGAAACTTTATACCAGTCTAGAGATCGCAAAGATAGTTCTGAGCGATTGACGCCCGAAAGCCCGGAGGATCTGCAGGCGCTTGGAGCGGCGGCTATGCGTGAATTGCAGCGGGCCGAGATCGCGTTTGCTGATCCAGGCCAGCCGAGAGCCGCTGCGGATTTTCAACGGATTACGGCGCTTCGCAATATCGTAAATGATTACCTGAAAGATTTTCCCGCCGACAGTCCTAAATAATGAAGCTGCGGGTTTCGGGCGTGAGCTGGCTAGCGCCGTAGGTGTACTCGGATAGAATTGCGGTGGTTTCTCTAAGTAAGTTTGGCATTTGATCCTGTTCTTTGGCGCTGAATTTGGCGAGGACGAAATCGGTGGAATCGATTTGGGCCGGCGACTTTGGACCGATACCAATCCGCACCCGGCCGAAGTTTTCGCCGATTTGCTCGATGATCGACTTAATGCCGTTGTGGCCAGCCGCGCTGCCACCGCTGCCCATTCGGATTTTGCCGAAGTCGATATCCAGCTCGTCGTGCACCACGAGGACTTGGTTTGAAGGTACTTTGTAGAAGTTGGCTGTAGCCTGCACAGCCTCGCCACTCAAGTTCATCATAGTAGTGGGTTTTATGACGACGGCCTGGCATTCGCCGATGCGGCCGCTGGCGAGCTGGCATTTTAAATCTTTTTTGATCGTCCAGCTGCCGAGATCAGAATTTTTTTCGACAAATTTCTCAACCGCCGCGAAGCCAATATTATGCCGTGTGCCATCATACGGTTTGCCGATGTTGCCGAGACCAACGATCAGCAGAGTTTTATTTTGCCCCACTGTTACATAATTAACTGGATCACTAACTTGCGGTCGCCGCTGAAAAAGTCCCATAGGTTAAATTCTATCAGCTTTCGTCGGGCTGTTGCCGTGTTTGTGGCCGATGTGCTTTTCGATAAACCACAGTTGGATGGGCGTGCCGGTGTAGTCGTACTTTTCTCTTAAGGATTTTTCGAGGTAGCGACGGTAGCTCCAGTGTAGGAATCTGGTTTGGCTGCCGAAGATTTTGAAGGCTGGCGTTGGATTATCTGCTTCCTGGGTGATGTAATTCAGCTTCGGTGCACGATTTTTGAGGCCCGCCGGCGGGTGGCCAGCAATCGCCGCGCCTAGCCAATTATTTAGTTCACTGGTCGGGATTTTTTGCGCACGGTTTTTGGCGACCTCTAGC
>JARIHJ010000091.1 GCA_029288335.1 Candidatus Saccharimonadota bacterium | reverse complement strand
CCTCACCCAGCTCCTTGAACATTTTATCGTCACCGCCCGTTTTATCGGGATGATGCTTGAGCGCCAACTTGCGATAGGCACGTTTAATCTCGTCCGCCGAGGCCGACTTGGAAACGCCTAACACTTCGTAATAATCTCGTTTGTCTGCCATGGTTTCACTCCACATTTTAGCACTAACACTCCTAGAGTGCTAGACTGAAACAGATTAGTTATCCGACTGCTCGAATGTCTCATTCACGATGTCCAGAAGTACTCCAGGGTTAAATTCTCTGAGCAACCCTGCTAGCTTCACGGCATGATACTGCGAAAAGATAGCTCGCTCTGGTTTTTGTCTACCCCGAATGATACGCTTGCGCTGCCGCCTGGTCAGCCAACTGTCGGGCTTAGGCACCAGAACTTCTGCTGCCTCATCGGTAGGCAATTCATTGTTTACGATGCTCAGCCCGCTTTCTATAACTTTTGCCTGGTACTTTGGCAATCCCAACAAGAACTGCTTGGCCATAAACGAAACATTTGTCGTAACAATGAGATCCTCATCTGTATGGGTTTCGCCGATTGTTTCCTCGGTAACGATATCGATGTCCGGATACGTGTGGCTGGGCAGTGTGAAAGTCAGCGCAATATCAGTGCGGTCAATGGGTTGAAAACCGCTTACTACAGTCTGACAAAGGACGTCAGGATTGACATGCTCCTGCAGCGCAGGGTGCTCCCACACATGCAAAGCCAGCTTAGCTACTTCTTGAACCTCTGCAAAACTTGCGGGCGCAAAGAAAGGATCCGTATTAGGATTGGTCCCGACCATGGCTATATACTGTGCTACGATTTAAGTTCTTTTGCAAGCCAGGCTGCAGCATCGCTCGACAATTTTGTGATAGGAATCATCTGCAATACAAACGTGTCGTAGCTGTGATGTTTCTTTACTTCTTTCTCGATTTCATCGAATTTGTCGGCGATGGTCTGCATGATAAGCTTTACCTCTTTGGTGTCTTCTATAGCGCCTTTCCACCAGTTTTTGGAGCGAATTTCCAGCTGCTCTACGCACGCCACAAGTTTTTTCTGGAGCAGCGCATCGGTAATTTTCTGCGCCTCCTGCCAACTGCCACAAGTTAAAACCAATTCTACGAAGTTAGCCATGTGGGTTTCAGCTGCTCCAACTGAGAATCATGATCTATGATACCACCTATGAAATGCGCCCTGTACAGCACGCCGTTTGTACCCTTGCCGATGGTTTCAGTGGCCTCGAATCGTTCCAATGAGCCAGCACCTCGCAATTCATATCTTCCCCATCCCTCGCCAAAAAAATGCTTTGTCGGGCCTCTTACCGGCAAATTTGAGTCAGGTGTCGATAAGACTTGGCCTAATAGTTCTCCTAGCTTCTCCCCCGTGAGCCGCTTATGGAGGATAGCACCATAGTAGCTCATTCCCCAAACCGGTAACCACTTCCTAGCCTCAGCCGGATGACGAGCGGATACGTGCTCATAACCAGCAAATGGTGAGCCACCGACGTAGCTATCGGTGTAGAGCCAGTTATCATCCTCGTAGGTTATCTCAACGGCGCCACTGGCCAAAGTTACTCTCTCTGCTGATGAGGAACCATAACCATGGGCCTTGGCTTCAATCAAAAAGCCACGAAATTCGTCCGAAAGGCTGGGAAGCTCGACCATTAGACTGTTTTACTACTATTTGCCAAGGATGTAAATCGCTAGTCCTTTTTGTCGTCGACGACTTCGCCTTCTATGGGGCCGTCGTCTTTTTTGCTGTCGTCAGATGATTTGTCGGTGTCCTCACTCGGTTTTTCGTCCTTGGCGGCTTGTTCATAGAGCTTAGCGCCGATGGGCATGATTTTATCGCTCAACTCTTTGGCAGCGGCTTCCAGCTCATCTTTGCTGGCGTCTTCTTTGCCGGCTACTTTGCTGGCAGCCTCTATGGCTTCATCTAAAGTCTTTTTGTCATCGTCGGATAGCTTGTCGCCATTGTCTTTCTTCAGCTTTTCTGCCTGATACACAGCACTGTCTATCATATTGCGGGCTTCGACCGCCTCGCGCTTCTGCTTGTCTTCTTCGGCGTGGGCTTCGGCCTCTTTGGCCATTTTCTCGACCTCGGTCTTGTCGAGGCTGCCGCTGCCCTGGATGGTAATATTCTGCTCTTTGCCGGTGCCTTTATCTTTGGCTGTTACGTTCAAAATACCATTGGCGTCGATGTTAAACGTTACCTCTATCTGCGGCACACCGCGTGGCGCCGGCGGAATGCCGTCGAGCACGAAGCGGCCGAGTGATTTGTTACCATCAATCATATCGCGCTCGCCTTGAGCCACGTGGATTTCGACTTGCGGCTGGTTGTCAGCCGCGGTCGAAAAGACTTCGGATTTACTGGTCGGGATCGTCGTGTTGCGCTCGATTAATTTCGTCATAACGCCGCCCATCGTCTCGATACCGAGCGATAGTGGTGTAACGTCCAGTAACAGCACGTCCTTGACGTCACCTTGCAACACGCCACCTTGGATGGCCGCGCCGACGGCGACGACTTCGTCCGGGTTGACACCCTTCATCGGGTCTTTGCCAAAGATTTTTTTGACCTTTTCCTGGACAGCCGGCATACGCGTCATTCCGCCGACCAAAACTACCGAATTAATGTCGCTGGCAGATAGTTTCGCGTCTTTCAGCGCTTTTTCGCATGGTCCAGCGGTTTTGTCGATTAATTCAGCAACTAGGCTTTCCAGCTTGCTGCGAGTCAGTTTGTGCTCAAAGTGCTTCGGACCTTCGGCGTCAGCTGTCAAAAACGGCAAATTAATATCGACTTCCTGCGCCGTCGATAATTCGATCTTGGCCTTTTCTGCCTCATCGCGCAGACGCTGCATCGCGGCCTTATCGTCGCTTATATCGATGCCGCTTTCCTTTTTGAATTCATCTACGAAGTAATTGACAATGGTACGGTCAAAATCAGCACCACCGAGGTGAGTATCACCATTAGTCGATTTGACTTCAAAAACGCCGTCACCCAATTCCAAAATCGAGATGTCGAACGTACCGCCACCGAGGTCGAAAACAGCGATTTTCTCATCACTTTTGCCCTTTTCGAGACCATAGGCCAGGGCCGCCGCGGTTGGCTCGTTGATGATGCGCTTGACCTCGAGACCAGCGATTTTACCCGCGTCTTTAGTGGCCTGGCGCTGGCTGTCATCGAAGTACGCTGGCACGGTAATGACCGCTTCGGTTACTTTGTCGCCCAAGAAGCTTTCGGCGTCAGACTTCAGCTTGCCGAGGATCATCGCGCTGATTTCCTCTGGGCTGTATTCTTTGTCGGCCATTTTAACTTTGACGCCGTTGCCAGACTTAACGATCTCGTAGCCCATCAGCTTGAGGTCACGTTGGACTTCTTTGTCGCTAAAGTTCCGGCCAATCAACCTTTTCACTTCATAAATAGTGTTTTTGGGATTCGTGACCTGCTGGCGTCTAGCCACCTGGCCGACCAGCCGTTCGCCGTTCTTGTTGATAGCCACCACTGATGGCGTCGTGCGATTACCC
>JARIHJ010000081.1 GCA_029288335.1 Candidatus Saccharimonadota bacterium | reverse complement strand
GGTTGGGTGGGGTCAGAGCACCCAGGAATTGAGCGACTGTCGGT
This sequence comes from Candidatus Saccharimonadota bacterium, assembly GCA_029288335.1. Taxonomy (GTDB): domain Bacteria; phylum Patescibacteriota; class Saccharimonadia; order Saccharimonadales; family UBA4665; genus JARIHJ01. The sequence continues at coordinate 16,038 of JARIHJ010000081.1, read as the reverse complement.
GGCGACAATAAACGGCTGACCGCCAATGATAGTGTTGTTCACGATATACAAATCCGAGGAGCCGGCCGTTTTGAGAGCGATGCCGCCGCTCGGCGCCACGATATAGTTATTAATGGCGTACATAAAGTCCGAAATCTCAAAGAACAGACCATCGCCGGTGTTATTTTGGATGTCGTTACCCGCCACCACGGTCATATAATTGCTTTGATCGAACCATAATCCCTGGCTATTGTCATTAGTGATTATGCTATTTAACACTTTGGTGTACCAGGTCCGGCTAGTTTTGACCGAGCCGGATTGCGGTGCCGCCGTAAATTCATTGAATTGGTTCATATTGCTGATATTGTCATGGTCGAAGGTGAAGCTGGTGGTCGAATTTAAGCCAACCCCCATCCAGTTGGAGTACTGGATGGTTGAATTCTCGATAGTACTGCCTGTATTCAGCGTGCTGCCACTCGGGCCAACTTGCACCGCCTGGAACGCGCTATCGCTTATAAACATATTGTTCAGCAAAGTGTCAGTAGCAGTCCCCTGCAGATTAACCACGCCGTAATCGCTCGCCGTGTTCGAGTAACGGATAATCTCAAACCCATTTAGTGTGACGTTAGCTGCACTAATGGAAGCAAAAGTACGCATATTGGAAATCTCGACATTGCCTTGAGCGACATCGCTTGTCATCATATATAGAAGATCATTGGTTTCATCGACGTAAAACTTGCCGGCGGTTACGGCTGCCTCAGAAGCGACTTGTTGCAGTTGAGTAGTGCCGACCCAGACTTGATCGGGATATTGGCCCATGCAGCTGCTCGTCTGGTTGGCGCAGCTGGTGAAGCTAATACCGCTGCCGTCGGTAGCTGGCATAGGCGTATAAGAGCGGTACGATAAGCTCCCTGAAGTTGACCAACCGCTTGAAACTGGAGTAGCGCCGTTAAAGATAGGAATTTCGCCGGGATAAGCCATAATGGTCAGCGACTTGCTGATGGTCAAACTGCCTTGGTTGCGGTAGGTGCCACCGCGGACTACAATCGTGGCCCCAGAGGGTGCGGCACTAATAGCCGCCGCTAGCGTGGCATACGGCGAACTAATTGAGCCGTTATTAGAGTCCGAGCCGTTGGTCGCCACATATAGCACAGTACCAGTCAAAGACGACAAGTCATACGAGATTGGTAACGACGCGCCAGCGCCTGTCCACGGAGCGCTACAGCCACCAAATTTCACCGCCTGTCCATTCGAGGCGGTTGAATCAGTCACTTTACTAGTACAACTATCGAGCGTGCCATTTTCAGCTTCTACGCTGTTCATAGGCGAAGCGGCGTGGGTGTTAGCCAGTAAGTAACCGACGCCGGCAAACACCAGGACTACAATGAGCACCGGCATAAAATGTCTAATTCTGTCGCTCCACTTTGGTGGCCAATTTTGGATAAAGCTTCGCATAATTAATTACTGACTCCCCGGCCAAGTTATGGCGCCGCGGCTGTAGTCCGTGCCAGAACTTAATCCCAGCGCTGCCATCACATCGCTCGGTATGGTGGTACCAGAGTGATACGCCGCACTACTAGAGCGCACTTGATAATTGCCACCGGCTAAATCGACAAAGAACGGGTCGCTGCCGCCGACATAGTCCAAGCTGTGCTGGTCCCAACCTTGGCCTGAGTAAAAGGCGCTGGCCGAATTATAGTCAGTCTCGCTAACTCCGTAGGGGTTCCAGCGCATCAATTTTTTGCCCGTATTGACGCGATAGTAGCCGTTATAATCAAATGCCGAATAAAATTGGCTGGGCTGGGTATTAGTGCCAGAGTTACTTTCGCCTTGCGACTCGACCGCACAAACCGTATTGTTGAGGTTTACGAGCAGATTATTAACAATTTGCACATTTGTTGTATCTGGCCCCGACCCGGGAGAGCTCGTCGGCGTACGGGCGTCGTCGTAGATCCAGATAGCACCGTTAGAATTGCTGCTGATATCGGTATTGTTATAAATTTTCATATCGGCTGAGGTCACCCGTATGCCGTATTGGCCATTGTTGTAGGTAAGGTTAGACGCAATAATACCTGCATCCGAGACCTCATAGAAAATTCCCGACATAGTGTTATTTTGCACCAGATTGTTGACTATCACCGCGTTTGTGCAGCCCGTATCACACCAAATACCGTGACCAGCATTGTTTTCAAAAATGTTATTCTTAACCGTAAAGCCAACCATATGGCCCAGCTTTATGCCAGCAGCGGCACACGACAGACTACAATTTAAACCATAATGCCCGGTATTATTGTTATTAATAACGCTGTTCTCAATAATTAGCCCATCGGTGCCACCACTACTTGAGTGCCCGTTGGCCGTCATACCAGTGAAACCGTTGTTAGCAAAGACGTCGTGGTTTACCACTACGCCACTCGAGTTTCCGATGCCGAGTCCGTGAGCCGCCATCTGGGTGAAAACATCGTTCTCAAAGACGTCATTCGGCCCACCACCAGCATATATAGCCGCCTCAGTGATGTTGTTGTACTCGTTAGTGGCATAGCGTTTGAAACCAATACCACGAATCTGATAACCTCCGCTCGTAGCTGATAGTACAAGGGCGATTGGCCGGCTGGCTAGTTCCACTGTATTACCGCTCGGATTAGTTGAAATATAGATTTTTTTGTTAGCCCAGTCGTAATAAAACGCGCCGCCGGTGGCCAGACTCAACTGATCAACTTCCGGCATCGGCTGGCCGTTAATAAATAGCATTTGTGGGTCGCCGGCTGCGGGGTAATTGGCCTCCGTATTACCGTATTGGTCCCAGTGGCTACACGGACCAGTGTTACTACTGTAAGTTTTGCCTGACGTGCCAGTGAGATTTGAAGGTGCCTTAGATTGGTTATTGTAGGGAAAGTCGTAATAAGCGCCGTTACAGAAGCTAGGCGTGCTCCAGCTCATATACCAATGCCCCTGGCCATCGCTGGTCCAGCTGGTGGTTGGTATGACGTCAGCGCCGTCAAACCAAACTTGTTCGTGTGGATAGGCCTGAAGAGTAAAAGACTTGGTAGCAAAAGCATAACTGCCGCTGCCATTGTTATACCAATCACGATAATCACCGCCCCGCACCACAATCGTGCCACCACTTGGAACCAGGCTGATAGCTTTATTAAGAGTTAGAACCGGGCTAGCCTGCGTACCTGAGTTGTTATCGTTGCCATTAGTAGCCATAAAAATTGCGCCGGCTGGTATTGGGTAGTTAGTATCTGGAATAGTGGCGCCCGTGGCATCGAGATTGGTCGGATCGTTGGTATTAGGACTGGTACAACTACCAAGCTTGACGGCGCTGCCACCAGAGGCCGAGCTATCACTCAGGATCGTCGCGCAGCCACTGATACTACCCTGCTCAGCTTCACGCGTATTTGGCTGCGAGGCCGCGTGCAAGATACCGAGCAATACCCCCACTGCAGCAAAGATACACACAACTGTCAGGCACGATACCAGTCTTGCCTTCTTTGTCTGCATACACGCTCCCCATAGTCTGTGTATTAACCCCATTACACCTCACATCAGCCCATCCTTATACACCGTTAGCACGGGGTTTGGCCGAGCTTCGGGATAATGGCGCTGATGTCTGAGAAGTTAATTTTACCGTCACCGTTCACATCAAAGGCCCCCAAGCCACTGCCGGTTTGGCCGAGCTTCGGGATAATGGCGCTGATGTCTGAGAAGTTAACCTTGCAATCGCGGTTAACGTCTGCCAGCACCGTCACTCTAACTGTCACCGTTATGACAGCGCTGACATTATGATTGCTCGAATTATCAGTCGCCTGAACCCCAATGGTGTGTGAGCCGGGTGTAAGGGTCGTGGTATCGAGGTTATAGGCGTAAGGCGCGGCTGTGTCGGTCGATTTAGTGACGCCATCGACTAAGAAAACAACCTGCTTGATGCCGCTAGCATCGGTTACAGTGGCGGCTACATTGTAGCTAGTGCCGGCTACTATGCTACCGCTAGTTGGCGAAGTGATAGTTACTGAGGGCGGCGTCGTGTCGCCCCCGCCACCGCTAGTATTGCTTACCGTAAAACTGACTGTGCTAGAGGTGGTGCTATTACCCGCCGCATCGTAGGCCGTAACTTTCACGGTATGCGTGCCATTAGTCAGCGTCGTGGTATCCAATGAGGTGCTGCCGGTGGCACTCTGGCCGCTGGTAGTGACATTGATAGGTGCCCCGCCGTCAACCACAAAGGCAAATTTGGTCACACCGACATTATCGCTGGCGCTAGCCCCCAAGCTGATCGTACCGCTCACCGTCTGATTGGGTGATGGATTGGTGATATTGACGTTACTAGGCGGCGTCGTATCATTGACGTTAATAGTTGTGGCCGAAGCCGTAGTGGCTGCATTACCTGATGGGTCCCAGGCTTTGGCTGTCAGAGTATGAGTCCCAGCTGTCAGAGTTGGCAGGGTCAGTGTAAAGACGCCACCGCTCGAGGTGGTAGAAGTTGCTGCCGGTGTAGTCGAGCCATCGACGAACACCTGGACTTGGCTAACCGTACCGGAGTCGTCTGTGGCGTATACCGCCACCGAGATCGGGTTGGACACGCTGGCATTGCTGCCCGGCGACTGAATGTTAACACTAGGCGGCGTCGTATCCTGCGAAGCACAGTTATTACCAAACACTGGTGAGGTATTGTCGGGCACACAATTCGTGTTATAGCTAAATACCAACTTGTCGATGATTACCCCTGGCGCATCACCATAGAGGGTTAGATTGTGGCTACCGGCCGAGAGATAGACATCGACGTGGCTGCCAGTGGTAGTGGTGGCAATCCAATTGCTGTTGTTGTTACCGTTTTGGGTGGTATTGGTATTCACACCCGTAAAGTAATTAGTAGCACCGGCAGCGTAAGTCGGTACACCGCTGCCGCCGACGGTGTAACAACTATTGCCATCGACATCGAGCATATAGGTATTGTTGGTGGTATCAGGGGCCGCCATTCTCGTCCAGATACGATAAGTGCCACTAGCAGGTATATTAATGGCGTTGCCGTTGGCACTACTGAACGAAATCTGCCCGTAATCAGTCGAGGGAGGCGTACAGCCCGCCGCCTGCGCCGGTGAAACGGATAGAAGTGCTGCCAGCATTACTAGAATGCCAGTAATGGCGATGTAGGTTTTTTTGAAGGATAGTTTATTTAGTACAAATTCACTCATAGCTATTCCCTCCCAGCTGAGTTTTTGACGGCTTCTTCGGGTTGCTCAGGATTGGCTGGATTGGGCGGCATAACCACCGGTCCTCCAGTGATTGGCTGCGGGTTTTCAGTAGGAGTGGAAGGAGGCACAACTGCGCCGTCTTCCGATTCATTTAAGACGTTCCCTTCGGGAGTTATAATCTTCTCGACGCTGTCCGGCTCGATAGTCGACCCAGCCGGTGGCGTCTCGCCACCAATCACAATCTGCTGGCTCAAATCGTCCCCGCCGGCTGTTGATGAGGAGAAAGCTCGGCCCAAGGGTCCAAAATTAAACGGTAACTTGCCGCGGAAGAAATATATAGCGACAGCTACCGCAATGAAGACCAGCACCAAAACTACCGTTAAGATTACCGGGAAGCCGCTACTGGCAGTGTAGGCTGTGTAAACGACCGCTAGGTTTTGCGGTGTAGCCGATTGGCTGCCGTCAGCCGCAGTGGTGATGTTATTTGCGACAGTCAGGGGGTGCGTATAGGTCTTACCGCCTTGACTAAAACTGATCGTATGGGAGCCCGGAGCAACATTATTAAAAGTAGCTGTGCCTTGGGAGTTGGTAGTCGACTGATAAGGGGTAGAGTGGAGGGTCACCGGCATATTGGCTAAGGGATGGTGCTTGGAATCATATAGCCCTACATTTACTGTCACACCTTTAGCTGTGAAACTTTGCACGCCGCTGGTAACGGTGTTGCCTTGCTGGTCCAGCGAAACAAGCTGGTAATAGTACGTTATGCCTGGAGTCAAAGCGTTGGTGTCCAGGCTTATGTCGTGGCTGGTGCTTAAGCTACTTAATGGTGTTTTGAAGCTCAGATTATTACTGGAAGTGCCGTACTCGATATACATCTGAGTTGGGACCTTGGTGGTCGCAACAAACCTGGCTGTAGTGAACTGTACTTGCTGAGTGCCAATAACCGGCACCGCACCAGGGTCGGCAGCCACGTTAACTGGCTTGGTTGGCGGCTGAGGTGATGGAGAGCCCGAAGAGCTGGGTGGGTTACCAGAATTTGAACCACCGCCACCATTGCTAGGTGGAGGTGTGGACGAACCACCACCGCCACCGCCGGTGCTGCCCCCACCACCAGTACCGCCACCGCCAGACGGGGGTGGAGTTGGCGCTACACAATTAGGCCAAGTGCCGGTGTCACCAGCCGGACAGGCTGGCTGTGAAAAGCTAACATTGCCACCAACGAGCGCCGCGCCGATGCTCGAGCCGCCAGAGTCTACCTCAGTACCATACGCCCCACTAGTAGAAAAGCCGAGCGCTGTACTGCCGCTACTGACATTGGCGCGGAAAGTTGCAGAAAAAAGTAATATATCGCCACTAACAGGCGACGTCGTGTAAGCCCCTCCAGCAATAGAGCTACCGGTGTTAGCATAATTGGCAGAGCCAGTTATCGGTGAGCCACTGGTACTGACCGATACAAACGTCAATTTAGAAGGATCATACGTCAGCGTTATATTGGCACTGTCAGCGTTGCCGCCGCCAGTGTTTACCCTGACGGCCACGGTAACGTTGCTACCGTTTTGCACCCCGCTACTAGCTGGAGAGACGTAGATTTGGGCACTCGCCGCCGAGGCTGTACCGAAGAACAACCCGGCGCCTGAAAGTAATAACGCTAGCACGAGGCTAGCGATCTGGAAATATTTTCTGTTTCGCTTCATTTTTTTATTATTTTCCGTCTTATGTTATTTATTTATTGTATACCGTTATACATATATGCTAAAGCTTTTTCAATACATAAATATAGATAAGATGGCTCGAGGCTATCAAAAAGATTTTGTCGACTACCCAATAAACTAAAGTAAATTTGACACTTTACAGATAAGTGTATAATGAGCTTAACAAAAAGGCTTCTGAGGATATTAACTTAACTGATTTTTGAGGAGTCTACCTTATGGCTAGCAAAAACTATAAATATATTAAAAACCAATTCGGCGTGGTGCGACGAATTAGCTCCAAGTTCACTAGCGGCCTAGCAACAATTGTGCTAGTAGTCGCCGGTTTGGGTGGCGGCCTGCCGGCGCTACTAAACAGCACTGTGTTCGCTATCAGCCCTGCTAATGAGTACGTAAGTGCGACGACCGGCGTTGACAGCGGCGATTGCGGCACTGCCGCTACTCCCTGTAAGACCATAACCTACGCCCTCTCCCAGGCAGCTAACGGCACGCTTATCCAGGTAGCGGCTGGCACGTATTCTGAAGCCCTTACTATTAATAAATCGGTGACTATTCAGGGTGCTGGTCCTAGTACAGTTATAACCGCTCCGTCCACGTTTGTTGGCGGCGGCAAAATTGTCGACATCCAAGCAGCAGGCGTTACACTTAAAGATCTGTCGGTCAGCGGTCCCTTCCCCGCCCTTGGCTGCAATGACAACGAATACGGTGTGTACTTCGAAAACGGTGCCAGTGCCACCATCGAAAATTCTTCGATTGTTAATGTTCAAGATGCGAACAATGCCCTATTTGGCTGCCAGCAAGGCGTGGCCGTACGCGTGGGCCAGCAATCAGCCGGTGTCAGCGCCAACGCAGTCCTAGCTAACGATAAAGTGTCTGGCTATCAAAAGGGTGGCATCGTCGTTGATGGCGCCGGCTCCAGCGCTACCATCACCGGCACAACCGTGACTGGTGCAGGTGCCATTGATACCACCGCTCAGAACGGCATTCAGGTCAGCCGCGGCGCCGTCGCTACCATCGAGCACGACACTATTACCGGCAACAGCTACACTTTGACTAATTCCAACGGCTATACCGCCGATGGCATCTTGCTCTACGGCGCAGGTGACCACACTACAGTTAAGAATGATATAGTCACTGCCAACCAGCTCGGCTATTACACTGAAGATGAAGCCAACTTGAACTACTTGAGCTTAGCTGGCATTAGCGGTAACACTCGTAACGCTGTCGCTTGGACCACGGGAGATTACGCTAGCGCGTGGCCACAACCGGCTGTCACCTACGCCGATGCAAGCGCCTCTGGCATTAGTGACAACGTGTACGGCAGCGACATCGTGCCTACCCAAGGCCACCTACACGTCTGGGGCTACGACGCATTTAATACTGTGCAGGGCGCCATCAATGCTGTTACCCCGAATGGCGATGTCAACGTAGCCAATGGCACCTATAACGAAAACCTCAACGTCAACAAGCCCAGCTTAAATATTAAGGGCCAAAGCCAGGCTGGTACCGTGGTGAACTCAGCCGCTGGCTATGGCGTAGATATCGAACACCAAGACCACACTCGGCTCAGCAACTTCACCTTTAACACACCATCGAACAGCACTTATGCCCTGCATGCCTATGACGTCAACGGTCTAAGCCTGAATAACCTAGCCTTTAACGGCCCCGGTAAAAACAGCGGTCAAGTTGGCGGTGTCGATGTCAACAGCAGCCAAAGCGTCAGCTACAACAACATTTCGGCCAGTAATTACTCCAAAAACGGCTTCTCGGTAACTGCCAAATACGCCGCCGGCGATGATTACAGCCGCAACCTGACATTCAACGGTGTAACTGCCGCCAACAACGCTTGGAACGGCATTGCGTTCTACACCACTAACAAAGACGGTACGATCGGCCACAACATCACCGGCGTACAGTTCAAGAGTATCAACACTTTGAGTCACAACGGCTATGGCGGCCCCGGCCAAGGTGGTATATTCATCGAAGGGGACACCGACGGTAGCTTCTTCTGTAGCATATTTTGCCCGATATTCCACATCCCCACGCCACCAGCCCCTGCCTACAGCGTTACCAGCCCTGGCGGCACCTTGTTGCTCGGCACGACCAACTTTAGCGGCAACAGTAGTGACGTTACCAACTACCAAAAGGCCGGAGTAAACGCCCTTTCGGCTACCTTTAACGGCTTGACCGGCAATCAGATGTCTGACACGCAGCGCCACGCCGAAGACGGCCTTATTTACGACCACTTGGATAGCAATGTTCTTGGTCTCGTGCAATATTACGACACCCCGGCCGTCCCGAGCGTTACTATGAAGGACGCCAACGGCAAAACGATTTCAGACAACGGTTACATCACCACAAAAGACTTTACATTTGATCTTACTAATGCCCCGACCGATGGTGTTATCCGCTACCAGCTGAAATACTGGAACACCATCTCGGGATCGGCATTTAACGGCGAAGCTAATGCCTGGTCACCCACCGATCTTTCTACTACCGGCCATATGAACACCCTCGGTGTCTACACCGACAACTTTACCCAGGGCGAAGGCACGCACTACTTCCAGTTCAGCGCCTGCAATGCTGCCGGTAAATGTTCGCCATTTACCTCGGTCTTTACCGTCACCTATGACGCGACCGCGCCGGCCGCCTTCACGCTTACTGGACCGGCTCCTGTGAATAACGCCTACAAAAATTCAACCAATTTTAACTTCACCTGGAATCCGTCTAGTGACGCCAACGGCTTAGCCTACAAATTCTGCCGCTCACAAACCGCGCCCACAAACGGCGTAGTACCGTGCGATTGGGGTTGGACGCTACCATCGAGCTTGACCTCATTCCACTTCGGTAACCCCTACGCTGGTAAAAATGGTAATTACACCTGGTACTGGCAAGTTACAGCAACCGACCCAGCCGGTAACAGCACCCGCAGCAATATCGGTAAAGTCACCATTGATACCGTGCCTACGCCTACGGCTACGCCAGCCGGTGGCAGCTACGCCACCGCACAAACAGTTACTCTAAGTGACAGTGATAATACGGCTACCATTTACTACACCACCGATGGCAGCACTCCAACTGCCAACAGTAACAAGTACACAAACCCAATTACTGTTAGCCAATCCGAAACCCTAACAGCTGTCGCTATTAGCCCGACTGGCAACAGTCAGCCACTAACCGCCAGCTACACCATCCAAAGCAATGGTCAAGGCGGGGCTGGTGGAAACGGTGGCCAAGGTGGAAATAGTGGCCTCTTCGGCAACGGTGGAAACGGTGGAAACGGTGGAAATGGCGGTCAGGGTGGCGCCGGAGGTAATGGCGCTACAGGTGGTAACGGCGGCGCTGGTGGTGCAGGCGGAAATGGTGGCATAGCCACGCCACAAGTTCTCGGAGCACAGACCACCACGCCCAGCAATTCGAGCAATAACCAAGGTCAAATCAAAGGCGATCAAACCAAAAACCCAGTTGCTAACGTAAGTACAAGCAGCTTTAATTACAATTGGCTCTGGCTACTGTTGCTGCTCATTCCGGCCTACTTCTTAGTCCGCCGGGCCGCTGTAAATAACAACACCAATTAAATCACCAAAACCAATCTGAAAAACTGGTCAAATCAGTCGGCTTTTTACTTTTATTTATTGCCCTTGAACCAATCAAGATAGTATTTCAGCTCGGCAATCGACTCTTCGATATCTCCTAGTGCGCGGTGTTGCTCGGCCTTTTCAAATTGAACACTAAATTTACTCTCCATCACGATTTTCCAGGCACTGACGTCTAGCATTCGGTAGTGCAGAAGTTGCTCAACTTCCGGCCACCAATGCCGAATGAATTGCCTGTCCTGATGGATAGAATTTCCGGCGAGCACTACCCGTTCATCGCCGAATTGCTTTTTTATTAGCGACACTAGCTCGGCTTGAACATCGCTTTCGGGCAGACCTTCACGCCGAATCTTGTCAATTAACCCGCTGGCTGTATGGTGTATTCGGCCAAATTCGTTTATCGCTGACAGTTTGTCCTCCGGCTGAGAAATTACCGCTTCGTAGCTCGCTAGTATCTTAAAGTCAAAATCAGTGATAAGCGCCGCCACTTCCAAGATCACATCACTAGCCGGATCTAGCCCAGTCATCTCCAAATCCACCCACAGCAATTTGCTGGGCAGCTGACTTTTATCGCTCATTGCTAATCATTATAGCTAACTTTTCTGGCGAACGGCCAACAGTGCCCTGCCCCAGTCGCCTAACTGACTAAGCGAGCGAGCTATCGAGCCGTTGAAGTTGTCATTGAGGGGCGTACCGTCTTCGCTGAAATTATCCTGAGCACGAGCGATTGTCGTGACCTGCTGGACAGTGGCGACGCCCAGGTGCGCCAGGGTTAGGCGCAGCTGCTCGACAGAGCGGATGCCGCCACCGATACCGATGGAATAGCCGACTAGCGCGGCAGCCTTGTCATTCCATTCCGGATAAAGCCAGTCTAGCGCATTTTTGAGCGGTGCCGGCAGGCCGTGATTATATTCCGGCGTGACGATGATGAACGCATCTTTTTGCTCAATCTTCTGGCTCCAATTCATCACGGCTTCGCTCGGATATTCCCTATTCATATCAAACGGCTGCCTAGCATCGGTCAGCATAGGCAAGTTCAGTTCCTTTAGATCAAGTAGTTCAATTTCCCAGCCAGTTATTTTGCTAGCCTCGCTAACCACCCATTTAACCACGCGCTCACCCAGCCGATGGTCGCGGATGCTAGCAGCGATGATTCCTACTTTCATTATGCTAGTAGTTTAGCACGGCTAGAAGTTGGCTTATCGGAGAGTTTTGAGTGCTTCGGTATATTTCAGCAGGCTATCGATCAGCCCGTCTATTTGAATCTGCGGGCCGTAAGGCTGGCTAGCCAGCTCTTCATCTAGCTCGCCATTTTCCTGGATTTTTTGAGCAATAGAATTATCCAAAAATACAGCTGTCGGTAAGGTTGGCACACCAATGCCAGGAAAAACCAGGCGCAATGTCGCAATGGCCTGGGCGCCGCCGGATGAGCCGTGGCCAACTAGCGCAACCGGCTTATTGTCCATCTGGTAATCTACGTGATCGATAGCATTTTTCAGAACCGCACTAGTTGAGCGATTATACTCCGGCGTCACAACCACATAGCCATCAAATTGGGCGATTTTATCAAGCCACTTTTGAGTGGCCGGCGAGGGTTTGCGCTCAGTGTTGTAGCGCGGGCTACCGCCCTCGTCAAATAGCGAGAGCGGGTAATTCTTAAGGTCCACTACTTCCACTTCAGCTTTACCCTCAAAGCTATGCGCTATCCACTTGGCGATCGGCTCGCTGACGCGCTGGCCTTCGCGCACGCTTCCAATAATTACAGCAATTCTAGACATCTTTTTACTCCTTTTATGGTATACTTTATATAGTAATATTAATTGTAAGCTAGTCTACTATACTTTGTAAAGTAAATTATGAACGAGCTGACTAAACCCATCGAACCTAAGGTTGGTTGCGTCGCCGCAGCTGCTGAGATACTGGGCGCCAAATGGACGGCACTAATTATTAAAAGCCTGGCGGAGTGCCCCGGCCGCTACTGTGGACTAGAGAAATCCGTCGAGGGTATCAATCCGCGAATCTTAAGTCAACGCCTGGACCAGCTGGAATCGGCTGGCATCATCAAGAAATCCGCTAGCGGCTACGACCTAACCACAAAAGGTCGAGGCCTAATTCCGGTGTTAGAACAAATGGCCGCCTGGGGCGCCAAATATTGCTAGCGATTTGCATTCTTGTGCAGAAATAGTATGATTAGCCCAAGAGGGGCTAGCAATGACTACCACAATTGAAGGACGAAGATTAGATTTCGACCAAATAACGATCAACCATGTTGCCAATGAGGTCTTAGGGGCAACGGACCTAGCCGTAATTCAAAAAGAAGAAGTTACCTTTATGGGAGATCTGGCAGTGCTGGATATATTTACCAGAGTAGTCCAGCGCGGTTACTCAAGGGGTGAAAAGATTGCCGACGCCTCGATCCGGGGGTTCCTGCTCGGGCACAGAGTAGTTCGCGAAGCTGCTGGTGAATCCCCACTAGCGCCACGGCCAGTCGAGGCTGCGCAAAATTATTACTCGCTAGTAATGGCCGATGGCGGGCGGCTAGATAGCGATTTCGAACGCGATTTTGCCCAATATGCCGCAATTGCTGGCTTAGTATTGGGATTAAAGGATCGCTACACGGCGGCCCACACCAAGCTCGTTCTCAATCTATACGGAAAAGAGGCCAACCCAAACCGGCCGCTAGAACTCATTCCAACACCAAAACCAAAGTCTGAGCGGCCTAAACACAGACAATTTATCGGCGCTGCTAGCGCTAGCGTCCGCGGTCGACGCTAGCCTCGCCACCAACCGATCAACTGTTTGCCAATATCCGGCCGGCAGTTGACGATAATTTGGTGATATCTACCGCTGCGCATCGTTACGATTAGTACGTTCTCACCGCCAATGCCATTGACTACATCCAGCCCTTTCGGCCGACTTAGATATAAAAATAAGTTTTGACCGCTGTTTAAATCGCGAAACCTGCCCGCATAGAGTAGCCCCGGTATCCCAGCGCCGACAAGCCGGATAACCCTGTCCGGATCGCGAAACTCCGCCGTCCATTCGAGACTAGCGATGTCTTTTTTAGGCAGTACTAGCTTTCTTTTTGCCGCCAGCAGCACCTCCCCACCTTCAAAGGTAATGATTAGTGCGTCGTCTTCGGCTACAAATTTCATATGCTACCAATCTTTCATTCTAAAAATTTGTTCAATCTGCCTATTCTCGTCACCAAAATGCCAATCGTGGTCAGCCACTTCCCTATTTCGATATGATGTGCTCACTGCCCGTTCGTCACCCAGATAAAAACCCGTGTGCTGATATCGGCCATCGCAAAAATCAGCAGCCTCCCACACCAGTACATCCCCCGCCCTTGGTTTGCTCTCTATCTGCCAGCCAGAGGCTTGCAAGTCATTTATCAGGCTATTAACCGTGCCGTGCACTCCGGAGATTTTACTAAAAATTGTCAGAATCGAACTGACATAAAAGGCGCAGGCGTTGCTGCCTCCCTCCATAGCATCAAACTCACCATCGGCGCTCGTCCGTACATAAAAATTATTGAACATTTTGCTGCCGACAGAATTATGTAACATAGCGATATATGTCTTAAAATACAGCCGTTCGGGCTTTTCCGAAGGAGATAATTCGGCGCTCATGGTTTCTTTTTAAACTCCAGCGCCACGGAATTGATGCAATAATGATGGCCGGTTGGTGAGCTTGGGTCATTTTCGAACAAATGACCAAGATGGCTGCCGCAGTTAGCGCAAGTTACCTCTGTTCTAGCCATTTCTAACGAATTGTCTGGCACTAGTTTGACCGCATCGTTATTAGCTAGCTCACTAAAAGCCGGCCAGCCGATTAGCCCTGGCATAGTCGATTCGAATTTGTCATCGCTTTTAAATAATTCCTGACCGCAAGCCGCGCAGGCGTAATTGCCAGCTTCATCAAAATCCACATACTTACCGCTGCCCGGCGCTTCCGTCCCCTTTTCGCGCAGCACCCTATATTGCTCATCACTCAGCTTTTGTTTAAATTCGTTGTCGCTCGCCATGGCTACATTTTATCGGGCGCTACAATCCCGAGCAGTGATAAACCCTGTTTCAGCTTGTCGGCGTAACTCGCAACTAGGGCTAGCCTAATTTGTTCACGAGGGTCGCCGATAACACGGTTTTTTTCATAAAAGCGGTTGAACTCTTGCCCTAATTCATAGAGGTAGGTACAAATATGGTGCGGCATCAGCTCGGCAGTTGCTAGCTCGACGACTTCCGTATACTCGCTGATTTTTCTAGCCAATAAGCGTTCACCAGGCTCAAACTCAACATTTTGCGACATTGGGTTTTTCGCACCAGCCTTAGCCAGAATGCTTCTCGCCCTGGCATGGGCGTACTGCAAATACGGGCCGGAGTTACCTTCCAGTGATACCGATTCTTTTGGATCATAAATAATATCACCGCCAAGCCGCTGTTTCAGAAATGAATATTTCACCGCCGCCAAGCTGACCGTCTCATCCTTTTTGCCGTAGGCTTTTTGGTTAGCTTCAATCGCGGCATCGAGTACGTCAGTAGCTCGCAGAATGTTACCTTTGCGGCTGCTCATCTTCGTACCTCCGGCTAGTTTGACAATACCGTGCGTCAAATGCGTCGTGGCCTGCGATAGGTTCGGTTCGAACTGCTCGATGGATTTCAAGACGACTTTCATATATTCGACGATGTCATTCCCGGTGATGACGACCGAACGGTCAAAGTGGTAATCTTGCCACTTTTTCATAATTAACCCGACGTCTTTGGCCTCGTACGTCGGCAAGCCCTGTGAATTAATAAACACACGTTTGTGCAAACCATATTTTTCACCATCAAAAATTACAGCGCCGTCCGACTCTTCGTAAACTTTGCCAAGGTACTCTTTAACTGTCGCTAGTCCAATCGGCGCAGTCTCACTCTCTGGGTAATACTTTTCAAAACGAACACCGATTAATTTATAAAACCAATAGAAGTAATCATAACTCCAAGCACGAGTTGTCCAGTATATTTTGGCTAGTGGCGAATCGTGATCCCCAGCATTAACTAGCTCATAGATTTTTTTATTAAGCTCAGCAATTTCGGCCTTGGCGGTTTCATTATTTTCGTAAGCTTCGTTGCCTTCCACGTACCTCTCTGACGACCAATCAGCAAAATCGTGTGGCGCTCGTTCAATTAATTTTTCAGGGAATTCTCCACCCAAATTTTTAATAATCGCCCAGATATTTTTAGCTACGTGCAGGCCAACGTCGCCACCGAAATTAACACGGTGGACTTCTGCCCCAGCATTTTCTAACAGATTGGCGATAGCATCGCCGACGACCGAAGTGTACAAATGCCCGGCGTGCAGAACTTTGAACGGATTCGGATCGGAATATTCGCAGACGATTGTTTGGCCAGACAAGCTAACGCTAGGTTTAGCTGTTAGCGACTGCGCCAGGGCTTCATCTCTTAATTTCAAGTTCAGGAAACCGGGCCCCGCCACCGTCACATCCTCGAGTTTGGTGTCGTCATTTTCCAGCAGCTTGTCTTTGATAATGTCGGCAATTTCACGCGGATTCTTGCC
>JARIHJ010000079.1 GCA_029288335.1 Candidatus Saccharimonadota bacterium | reverse complement strand
ATAATAAGCTGCGCGGGCGCTGGGGCGAGCAAGTCGCTGAGGATTTGCTGCTAGCGGCTGGCTTTGTTGAAAAAGTTAACTTTGTTAAGCAAACTAGCTCGGGGGAGGGCCGGCCCGATTTTACGATTTTGCTGCCTAGCGGCGATAAGCTGAACGTCGACGCCAAGTTTCCATTCGACGACTTGATGAATTATCAGGAGGCCAAAACCGAGTCGGCAAGGAACGAAGCGCTGCGCAACTTCCGCGAAGCCGTCAAGACCAAGATCAAATCACTCGCTAACAAAGATTACATCAACCCGCAGGCCAATACGCTCGATTTCGTCGTGATGTTTATCCCGAACGAGATGATTTTTAGCTTCATTTACGAAAAGTTGCCGGAGCTCAATGATTACGCTAGCGAGCACAAAGTCGTGCTGGCCGGTCCGTTTGGCTTTACCGCCGTTCTTAGGCTGGTTTTGCAAGCCTATAAAAACTTCAAATACGAAAAGGGCTTGCAGCAAATTTTCGGCTTAATCGCCAAATTCCAGGCTGAATATGAGAAATTCGGCGAGAAATTCGAGTCGCTCGGCAAACAGCTCGACACCGTGCAGAAAACTTACCTGGAAGTCGAGGGCACGCGCGCCCGCCAGCTAACCAAAGTCGTCAACCAAATCTCCGACTACTCCGAAAACCAAGACGAAACCGAGCAAATCGCCGACTAGTTAGTTAATTCTCAGTGCATCCAAAGGAGAAACACTGAGTGCAATTTCACGTCGCTTTTCTTCCACCTTGGCCTGAAAACCCGGTTCGCTTTGCCGCTGTTCAATGTACGAAGTTAAAGCCGTTTGCAATCCATCACTTAAAGTCTTTGGTGGGACGGTACTATCTGGCGAGCTGTCCACAATAGCTAAGCGTCTAAGTGTCTCGAGCGTACGTTCTTCAATCTGAAAACGAACAGGCACTAAATCTGATTCTGGCGAACTCTCCATAATTTAACCTCACTAATTAAGAGCTAATCCACACTTAACCTGTGTGTATTTAACTATTTATTTTGCAGCAAGTCAATCGTGAGGGCGGCGGTCCAAGCGAAGTCGTGCGCGCCTAGGCGCTCTCCGGTGATTGGATCGAAATATTCCGGGAAGCCGGATTTCGCGACCATCTCCAGTGTTGTTTCGGTTAGAGCGTCAGCGTGTTCGCTGAAGCCGTAGCGCTTCAGTCCGTCGATAATTAGCCAGTTAGTATTGACCCAAGCTGGTCCCTGCCAGTAATGGCGCGGGTTGAACCACGGGCTCGACACCGGTACGCTCGGTACCGGATAAGCGGGACCGAACTGATTTTCATTCTCAAGCATTCTGACGAGAATTTCGGCGCGTTCCTTACTAATCGAGCCGGCATACAGCGGCATTAGCGCGGCAATCGACGGCTCCTTGATCAGATTATGCGTGATAAAATCGCGCGAATAATACTGATTCGAGTACGGATCCCAGAGTTTCTCGAGCTCTTCGCCAGTCTTTCTCATCGCTTTATCGAGGTCTGATGGGATTTGCTCACGCAAGGTCTTGCTGATTTTCCTTAAGTTCTCGTTCGCGCGGATCAGGATGCAGTTGAAGGTCAGGTCTTCGATGGCGAACAGCGAGTGGTCAAGGATTTTGTCGATGTCGTAGGCCTTGCGCTTGAGCCGCCGCTGGACGTCGTAGAGCGCCAGGACTTCGATGGTGTTGAAGCGTTCGTCAATCGGCACGCTCCGGCCGTCGCGGCGAAACAGATTGATTATGATATCTAGCCGCAATTTTTGGACTAATCGAATCCAGCCGGGCAGCAGATGCTGATGTAATTCGCTAATCCACGGCGGCGTGTTGTCGAGGCCGACTTCCCAGGGGTGAATTAGGAGGGCCAGGCCCTCCTGGTGCGGGTCGCGCTCGTTATAAATCCAGCTGTGGTGGGCGATGAGGGTCGGCCACATTAGCTTGTACCAGCCTCGGCGCTCCGGCAAGGCCAGTTTCTCGCCGACGCGCACAACGGCTTCGGCCAGCATTGGCGGCTGGGTGATACCGGAAGTTGCGACATTATCCGGTGAATTTGGACTAATCCAGCTGCGCCAAGCTTCGCGCTCGCGGCGGTAATGATTTTCGTCGCGAAAGATTATGTTCGGCAGCATGCCGTTGTGCCACTGGCCGCGGCAGAGCGAAGTCAGTTCCATTTTAGCGCGCTCGACATCTAGATGCCGGAGGCCAATGGCGGTGAAGCAGCTGTCCCACAGCCACTGATGTGGGTAAAGCTCGCGCGAAGGCATAGTGTAGTTACCGCAGTTGTTTTCTTTTAGAATTTTCTCAGCGGCTTCGGCTAGCTCGCTCGGTGCTAGCGGTTTTGGTTGGCTAGGTTCCTTTCTAGTTTCCTGTTTATCTTCTACTATTTCTAGCTCGTCCGCTGTTTTATCTTCATCCATAACTTGTAATAGTATAACTTAGATATTTGTCTACGCCAGCTTTTGGGAGTATAGTGATGGCGATGAGAAATAGAAGTGAAAGGCCTAGAGACGAGAGCGCGCAGCCCGAGTTCCCTCGGTACCAGCGATTCGGAGTACCGATGAACCCATTTGGGGGTCTACTTGAGCTCGTCGTCGCGCCCGTGTGGGATAAAGTTCAAATAAGGCGCGAACAACGCGCTAATGCTAGTATGGCCATAGCAGCTACCCTTGCCGCCGAGCAAGTAGCTGTAGTTGAGAATCTACCTAGCGATCTTTAATCGGCGCGGACTTGCTAGAACTCCATAAATTGGTTAAAATAATACTCTTATGACGAAGCATCCGGATGGTGAGAGCCATCCGCACGAGGGACACCCTCACACGAAGCTTGCGGCCGAGATTGCCGGCGCCGCCGGCGCAGCTGCGATTATGGGTGTTGCTTATAATCAATGGCATAAGCGACACCATACAGACACTACTTATGAAACTGCTACTTATCCGAGCAGGCTTCGTATTTTCGACGATGAACGCCTAAATCCTGCCGTGCGCGATCTGCTAGCGCCACTGGCGGTACGAATTCACTATGCTACCGTTAACACCGCTGCCAAGGTAATTATGCGTAGTCAGCTCGTCGAGCAAAATGCCTTTGCCGAAGCAGCCCCCACTCACATCAAGACAGCGCTTAGCTACTTAAAAGATAAACCATATGAGTTGATTGGTCGGCGCCCCAGTATGGTCGATGGCCGGGAGGGCTATCACTCCAAGCCGGTGCTGGACTGGGGAATTAACGAAGGCAGTATCGACTCGCTAGCGCAAGCTTACGCCGAACTAATAGAAGAGATAAGAGACGCTAACTTCTTCAACTAGCTAGCCCACGCGGACTTGATCTGGCTGGACTAGTTTGATTGGCTGGCTCGCGACCTGCTCGGGGCTATTGTTGACTTTATAGGTCACTTCGACGGAATAGGTGTAGTTTGATGTCCGGTTGGCAGCAGCAGCAGCCTTTAACTCTTCGCTCGCGACCGCCATATTCTCCGGTGGAATCTCGAAGCTGTCGATTGGGCTAAAATCGAGCTGCAAGCTGAAGTAAAGCTCCGTTGGTTTTGCCGGATCGACGAGTACATCACCATTATGAATTTCCTCGCCGAGATATTGGTAAGCTTTCGAGCCTGGTTCGCGCCTTTTTTTAGTCGAGTCGGCACGTAGCCGCACTATCAAATTGGTGATTTTTTGCGGCATGCTGGCTGCTAAAATTACGCGCACCGGCAGATTTAGAGCGTTTGAATCAAAGGTCTCGGGAGTTTTTATGGTCACCAGGTTGGTGCTTGATTTTGGTTTTAAAAAGCCGAAAAGCGACATAGCCTATATTTTAGCGGTCTAGACCGATTAAGTACAAGCAGTAAACTTCGGTGGCTACTTCTTACGGCTACTGAATGGGAAGATAAATCAAATTTTGTGGCATAATCTAGAGGACAATGAGTTACCAAAATAAGCGGGTCGTGGAAGTTGCCGAATTGCTCAAAAAGCGACTTGGCGGGCTTAACGACAAGGCTGACATATTAAAAGCAGTCGAGCTAAAGGCACTGTTTGACGAGCTTAAAACTTTGCCGGCGGAGCAGAAAGCTAATTTCGGTAAGGAGATTAACCAGTTGCGCGCTGAATTACAACGGATGGTTGATGCTGCTAGCGAGCAGGCCGAAGCCTTGCCACCAATTGACGTGACCGCGCCGATGGATGTTAACTCATCGCAGCCGGAATTATTACCGAGCGAAAATGGCTCGATTCACCCGTTGATGGGTGAAAAGGAAATTATTCTCGATATTTTCTACCGGATGGGCTTTACCGCCAGTGAGTCACGCGAGCTCGACGATGAATGGCATATGTTCACTAGCCTTAATTTTCCGGAGGGCCATCCGGCGCGAGATGAGTACGACACCTTTATAACTACTGATGGGTTGATAGCACCGGCGCACACCTCAACGATGCAAAGTCGGGTTTTACAAAAATACAAAAGCAATCTGGAAAACGGCGAACCGATCGCCTGCGTAATCCCGGATAGGGTTTTCCGCAACGAAGACCTCGACGCCCGCCACGAACACACTTTTTACCAGATCGAGGGCGTGTATGTCGGCGAAGGCGTCCACGCTGGCATGCTCATCGCAACTCTGAAGGCATTTTTGCAGGAGTATTTTGGCAAAGATCTGGAAGTTCGCACCCAGCCGTTTTATTTCCCATTCACCGAGCCATCGTTTGAATTCGCCCTGAGCTGTCCGTTTTGCGATAAGAAGGGGTGTAATATCTGTTCGCACACCGGCTGGATAGAATTGCTCGGCTGCGGTATGATCCACCCGAACGTGCTAAAAATGGCCGGAATCGACCCCGAAAAATACACCGGCTTTGCTTGGGGCTGTGGCCTTGACCGCCTGGTAATGATGAAATACGGTATCGAGGACGTCCGCCAGTTTCACTCCGCTAACCTATCATTTTTGAGACACTTCGCATGAGCAAAAATATATTAATAACAGGCGCGACTCGTGGCATTGGTCGGGCAATTACCGAAAAGTTACTTGCAGAAGGGTGTACTGTCTATGGTGTATATAAGGCAAGCGCAGAACAGGCAGGAAAACTATCTGCTAAATATGACGACAGAATTACACTCTTGCAGGCAGATCTTGCAAAACCAGAACAAATTGACCAGCTTGTTGAGAAACTGAGTGATGTGAAGCTGGACGGAATCGTAAACAATGCAGGCATTGTCTATCTTACCAAGTGGGAAGAATTCAATTTCAACGAATGGGATGAAACACTAGCGGTTAATTTGACGGCTCCGCTGAAATTAATACATAAGCTGCGTGACAACTTGAAAGATGGCGGCTCGATCGTAAATATAGCCAGTGTTGATGGTTATTGTGCTGCTTTTGACACCGTGGCATACGCTGCTAGCAAGGCCGCGCTTATGAATGTAACGAAGTCGTTAGCGGCCATACTTGGACCACGCGGTATTCGAGTGAATGCTGTTGCGCCTGGCTGGGTAGAAACAGAGATGACCGCTGGCACGATGCCAGATGAGAGCAAAGAGCTTACGCCGCTAAGGCGAAACGCAACCCCCCAGGACGTCGCGGGCGTAGTCAATTTCTTATTATCTAACCAGTCAAACTTTGTAAGCGGCGAAACAATTACGGTTGATGGCGGTTTGACAGTCGTTGATTTCACACTCTACAAGGAGTCGCAGCGTGAAAGTTAGTGTTAATTGGATAAGACAACTTGTTGATTTTGAATTGTTGCCAGTTGATGAGTTGGTTGCAAAAATTGGAGCGCAGCTGGGTGAGCTTGAGTCAGTTGAAGATCTGGGTGAAAAATATCAGGGGATTATTGTCGCGAAGGTTGCCGAGTGCGAAAAGCACCCGAATGCTGACAAATTGAGCCTTTGCAAAATCGATGACGGTGGCAGGGCGCAGAATGTTGAGCGCGACGAGAACGGTTTAGTCCAAGTGGTCTGCGGGGCGCCTAATGTCCGCAAAGATTTGCTAGTGGCTTGGCTGCCGCCGGGCAGCACAGTGCCGAGTAGTTTAGGTAGCGATCCATTTGTGCTGGAAGCCAGAGATTTGCGTGGCAAAACTAGCAACGGAATGCTAGCTAGCGCCAAAGAACTCGCCATTAGCGACAATCACGAAGGGATTCTTGAAATCGACAAAGACGCGAAGCCGGGTGACGATTTCGCCGAGCTTTATAAGTTGAACGATTACGTCATCGATATCGAGAACAAAATGTTTACGCACCGGCCGGACTGCTTCGGTGCGCTAGGCGTTGCCCGCGAAATCGCTGGAATTCTCGGGCGCAAATTCAAATCGCCAGATTGGTATTTGCTCGACCAAGTCGACATTCCGCCGACTGCCGAGCAAACTTTGCCGCTGGAAGTCGAAAACGAAATACCAAAACTAGTGCCGCGCTTTATGGCGACGCCGATGGCGAATGTTGAAATTAAGCCTAGTCCAGTCTGGCTGCAAGTTGCGCTAGCAAAGCTGGGCCAGAAGCCGATCAACAACGTCGTCGACTTGACGAACTTTTATATGTTGCTGACCAGCCAGCCGACGCACGCCTACGACTACGATAAATTACGCGGCCATAAACTCGCCGCGCGCCTGGCGAAAAAAGGCGAAAAAGTTAAACTATTGAACGGCAAAACTTATGAACTGACCGAAGACGACATTGTAATTACCGACGGCGAAGGCCCGGTCGGGTTGGCCGGCATTATGGGCGGCAGCGATAGCGAAGTCGATGAAAATACCAAAAATATTGTGGTCGAGTGCGCTAATTTTGATATGTACTGTGTGCGCCGCTCCAGTATGCGCCACGGTGTATTTACCGACGCGCTGACGCGATTTAACAAAGGCCAAAGCCCGCTGCAAAACCGCGTAGTATTGGCGAAGTTAGTAGAAGATTTAGGCGAGTTATCTGGTGCAAAAGTCGCCGGTCATACCGCCGATGAGCATGGTGAGCTCTCTAGCCCGGAGCCGATAACTATCTCGGCTGACTTCATTAACGACCGACTAGGGCTTAAATTAAATCCTGAAGAAATCAGCAAATTGCTGGAAAATGTCGAGTTCGACGCTCACCCGGAGGATGGCGACAATATTTGTGCGCTGGCGCCGTTTTGGCGAATGGATATCGAAGAACCGGAAGATATTGTCGAGGAAGTCGGGCGGTTGTACGGCTATGACAAATTGCCGCTAGAATTGCCAACCAGGACTATTAAACCGGCTAGCAAGAACAAATTGCTAGAGAATAAAGCTAAAATCCGCAGCGAGCTAGCCAAAGCCGGCGCCAACGAAGTGCTAACTTACAGCTTCGTCCACGGCGAGCTGCTGGACAAGGTCGGCCAGGATAAAAATAATGCGTTTCAATTAAGCAACGCGCTAAGCCCAGATTTGCAATATTATCGGTTAAGCCTACTGCCGAGCTTGCTAGAAAAAGTCCATAGCAACATCAAGGCCGGCTACGACGAGTTCGCGCTATTTGAAATCGGCAAAGCCCATGTTGTAGATGAACCAGATCCCTTTGAGTCTGACATTCCAAAAGAAGTTAATGCCCTTAGTTTCGTTTACGCTGCTAAAAAGTCAGGGCGAGGTGCAGCTTATTATGTCGCGCGCAAGTACTTAGCAAATTTGCTGCACAATTTCCAGGCAGCTAGCCTAGCTAAGCTAGAGCCGCTAGCAGGGACAGATTTATATAAAAATCCTTGGCTAGAGCAAATGACGGCGTCTTTTGAACCGGGCCGCAGCGCAGTGTTACACGACATTTCTAAAGGTGCGGATACAAGCGGTTTGATTTGGGGCGTCGTTGGTGAGTTCAAAACTAGCGTCCGACGCGCGCTCAAGCTACCAGAAAGTTGCGCTGGCTTTGAGCTTGACCCACTGCTATTCATGCGGGCAGGTCGAGCTAGCGATTACATTGAGTTGCCGAAATATCCGAAAGTTGAGCAAGACATGAGCCTAAAAGTCGCTAGCGACGTGAGCTACCAAAACCTAGCGGAATTGCTGGAAGCTAGCTTAGAAAAAATAAAGCCTGAGCACACACTAGCGACTCTGGAGCCGCTGAGTATTTACCAGAAACAGCAAAGCGACAAATTTAAGCAAATCGCCTTCCGCTTGAATATTGCTAGTTACGAAAAAACTATGGTCGCGAGTGAAGTTAACAAGTTACTTGACGAGTTAGCGCTAGCGGTCAACAAGAAGTTCGGTGCAAGCCGGGTTTAGCCTTGCGCTAAATTTATAAAAGTGGTACGGTAACAGTGCTTAGAGTTGAGTCGAGCTGGATTGCTCCTCACTTTATGAGCACTTTGACAGGCGTGATATAAGGACTCATCGCTAGAGTTCTAGTTTCTTCTGAAACGAAAGCTCTGGCGATGAGTTCTATTTGCATTCTAGATTTGGCTTGCAGGCAAATGCCTCGCTGAATCAACCCCGGGCTGGAGAGATTACTGATAAACAGTCATCAGTGATCTCTCCCTTGAACGGGAGGAGAGCGTCCCCACACCCCCCCGTGTCGGGATCCGAGCTTCGGCTTGGCAGCTTCTGCATGTGGCACCCCGTCCGCAGCAGCAGCTGGCTCTCCTCTCCCAAGCGTTGTTCCTACTCATCTTAAGGAGGTGATTCGCATGGGATGGTTTTCTGGCAACACACGCCAGGGAACTGCTCGGCCGACTGGCTGGACAAACAACGCGAAGGTTGTTTGCCGGCACTGTCGGACAAAGCAATTTGTCCGCGTGGCCAGCGGCGCGTGGAAGTGCACATCCTGCGGGAAGCTCAATTAGAGCTTGCACTTCCAAGAGACCGACTGCGAGCACCTTACGGCTCGAATTTATTTTCTAAGAGGTTATCCTCATTAAATAAATTGCATCATCACGCCTGTCCGTCTCCCAGAATTCATAAAATTTGTGAATTGTGCAAGACGGATGAAAATACGAACCAAAATAAAGTAAAATAGTATTAATGAAACAGATTTGGCGGATTATTCGCGCCACGAAATCTTTGTGGCGCTACTATATAGTGATCAGCGTTTTTACCGTGCTGCTCGCGGCGCTGACCCTGCTGATGCCATTTCTGTCCGGCAAAGCCATCGACAACCTGAGCCACGGCCACCCGAACGTCGGCTATCTGGTCGTAATAGCGCTAATAATTTTTGCCGCGGATTTCCTCTCGAATATCTGTTCGAATATTGGTGGCTATTATGGCGATCAGATGGCGGCCAAGGTCCAGCGCATCCTGAGCCTCGATTATTATCGGCACGTGCTGTCTTTGAGCCAGAGTTATTTCGATACCGAGCTGACCGGCAAAATTATCAACCGGCTGAATCGCTCGATTTACCAAATTGCGAATTTTATGAACATTCTCTCGAATAACTTTTTGCAATTCATTTTCAGCACAGTGCTGGCGCTCATAATCGTAGCGCTTTATAGCTGGCCGGTGGCGCTGATGCTGCTGGCGCTCTATCCGGTGTTTGGGTATCTGACGGTCAAAACTGGGCCGCGCTGGCGCCACTGGCAGCACGAGGAAAACAGCGCGCTCGATATTTCAAGCGGCCGTTTTGCCGAAGTCGTCAATGAAATTCGCGTCGTCAAAAGCTTCAACCAGCAAGCCCGCGAACTGAAATTTTTCGGCGGCTGGCTAAACCGTTATGTTAGCCTTACCAAGCCGCAAAGCCGCTACTGGCACAAATGGGATTTTTGGCGCCGCATCGCGATGAATTTGGTCTTTGTCGGTGTTTTTATTTACATTTTCATCCAGGCGGCGCATGGCCATTTAACGCCGGGCGA
>JARIHJ010000067.1 GCA_029288335.1 Candidatus Saccharimonadota bacterium | reverse complement strand
GAGCGTAGCTCTCGCGCGAACCGATGCCGTAAATACAGCTGACGCTAGCCACGATAATTACATCTTTGCGAGTCAGTAGCGCATCGGTCGCGGCGTGGCGCAGGCGATCGATTTCTTCATTAATGGCGCTGTCTTTTTCGATATAAGTATCACTACGCGGGATGTAAGCTTCCGGCTGATAATAATCGAAGTAGCTGACAAAATAATGAACGGCGTTATCCGGAAAAAACCGCTTAAATTCGGAATAAAGCTGCGCGGCTAGCGTCTTATTGTGCGATAAAACCAGCGTCGGCCTTTGCTGATTGGCAATAATATTTGCCATCGTAAAAGTTTTACCGCTACCGGTCACACCGAGCAAAGTCTGATCGCGCAAGCCTTTATCCAGACCACTAGAAAGCTGGGCAATTGCCGCCGGCTGGTCACCCATAGGATCAAAATCCGCTTTTAACTTAAACCTAGACATCCTCTAATTGTAACAATTCCTAACCGGCTAGCCGCTGGTCGATAAGTAGTAGACCAGTTGACCCTCGGAGCCGTCGCTAGTTAGCGTGTTGGCGCGCATATCACCATTGCCAGTGGTCGGGTCAATTTCGCCGGAGTTACCGTAGACAAATGTCGGCTGCTTGCCGCCGGCGACGACAATCTCAACGTGGCCGCCGTCGTAATTAAACCAAGCGATATCACCAGCCTTCGGCACGTAACCAGACGATGCCTGATGCTCGGTAAACTCGGGGTAATTTTGCAAATTGTTAGCGTCGTTTTCATCCCAGCCGTCGTAGGCACCGGTCAAAGGATAGCCCGCTTGCTTATAAACGTAGCTAACGAAATCCGCGCACCATTCCTCGTATGGGGCGTTGTCGGTGTAGGTGTTCAGTAGTGCTAAGTGATCGTTCGAATTCTGCCAGTGGGCCCATTCGGTGGAAGCTTCGCAAGCAACTTTTTGTCCCTCAGTGCCATCACAGCTCGGTAGCCCAATGACCTTGCCATTGTAGTTTTCCGGCGTCCAAGTTTCATTAGCGTCCCCCAATTGGTTACAGGAATTAAGCGATAGTTGCGACGACGGACCGCTTGACGAAGTGCTCAAACATAATCCACTGTTCGGGTTAATATAGCCACTTTTATAGCGCAACCAGATTTGCCCGGGCGCACTATCGCAAGCATTTAGCACGATTTTTGCGCCGGCATTTTTGCTGTTGCCCACCACGCTCAAGCAATATTTACCGGCGTGCTCGATAGTGTCGTAAGTCACGCTCCAGCTCTGGGCGCTCGAACCATTGCACCCCCAAGCGTCAACCGGGTTACCGCTGGCCAGCTTGCCGGTGTAGTCGTCCAGGCAATAGCCACCAATGCCGGATCTTAACTTCAGCCCGCTAGCCGCGCTAGCATTCCCACCCGAAAGCTTAATTAAGCCGACTGCGAGCAGAATAGAAATGAGCCCAAAAGTAATATGGCGAAGGTTATGCTTGCGTTTAGCCGGTTTTTCGGCACGAAAAGCTGGCTGGCGGTATGGTGAATTATACATATTTTTGTTTTGGTTGAGCTACAGTCTACTTTAACCTTTAGCCAACCTGCTGTCAAACAGGAATTTAGCCCGCACGCTTCAATCTGTCGGCTGGTTTTAGAAACCAACGCTCGTCGCGCTCTCTGAGCTGGCGCAGGATATCGGCATCCTTCTTATTAAGGATTTCGATGATTTTTTCAACCAGGCGCTTCGGGTTATCGTCCAGAATTACCAAGTCGCCCTTTGGCGGTGGTAATTTTTTCATTAGCTCCGGGATTTCATCGGCCGTGCCGCCGGAGCCTAGCAAAATTCCGCAAGGCTTGTGGTCTTCGAGCGCCGATGTAAATTCGTGCAGCGAACCAAAGCGCCCGCCGATGGTAATAATGGCGTCACTGGATTGAACCAGGTACAGGTCCCGGCCGACGTAATTCATCCCTGTAAAATTGATGAAATCAAAGACGTCATGCGGCAAATGATACTTCCGGACGTGCTCGCGCATCGATGCCGCCGGACTGAAGCCAATGCTCATTCCGTTAGCCTTTTTGGCGCCAACCGCCGCAAAGTACGGCAGGCCAACGGTGGCACCGGTCGTTAGGACTTGCCCGGCTTTCGCGATTTCTTCACCAATAACTTCAGCGAGCGCGTGTGATTGCTCGACAGTTTCACCCGCTGCCGCCCCCGATACGCATATCGAAAACTTCAGCACCCACTCGTTATTTTGCCTAGCCGAACTGCTCACGCTACTAGTACATCCTCGCTCGACATCGGCCCGGAATCAATTAATTCCGACGCTAAGTCTGGACCGGCTAGCTCAAGCCTTAGTCCCGCCAGCAATTTCTCACCCAGGACTTCAGCCTGCAAATAACGCTGCCAAAATTGGTGCCATAAATTTTGCCGAAAATGATGTGTTATTCTCTGTTCAAATGGCAACTTATTAATATAATTCAGGGATGCATCGAGGGGATTTAGCGACACCGCTTCATTGTTGGCGAGATGAGCTAGGTGGCTAGTACCGCGCCAAAAAGCCAGCGTTGGGCTCAAACTCGCTAGCGTGTCGGCCGGATTAATTAAAGATTGACCTTCGCCGGCAAATTGTGGTTCGAAACTGTCGCCAGAGTTAGTCAAAAATTCGTGGACAGTCTGCCAGTTCAATTTCTCGTGGCCAATTGGGCTAGTGACTGAAAGTTCCTCCTTGGCAGCACTAGCTACCCGCTTGCCAAAATCGCTCTTGACTTGGTTGAGCCGCAAATAACTACTGGTTGCTAAGGCGCTGTTGGCCGCCGCCAGCGTCAAAAGAAACATCGCGCTCAGCATACCTGGCTGATAATCCTCTAGGGGTAGTAGCACCAGCGTGCCGATTTCGTTAAAGCTAAATAAAGCATTGTGGTGAGTTTCGACGTAACTGACAGCTAACTTCTGCCAGCGGCTGCCAGTTAGCGGCGTAATGGCTAATGATCGCTCTTCAAAATCGCTCGGGGTTAGTTTTTTGTAGCTAGCCTCAAAATTTTTGTGCCAGGCGCCAGTCTCGCAAATATTTGTACTAGCGTATAAGCCAGCTAGGGACTCATGTTTGAGCATTGAATCCAGCGAACGATAACCTAGCGCCCTCATCGCCTTTTTAGGCGGATTGGCTTTTAACAACTTCTTAGCCACACTCGCTTTCAATGCGAAGCAGTTTGGGTTATGCGTTAGCCTTTTAATGACAGCAGTGAAATCATCGAGGAAATTGGCTTCAAGGGGCTCGAGCTTTAGAACTTTGGCGAGCTCCTTGTCGCTTTCTATAAGCTTTTGACCTAAAGCTTGGTAAAGCTCGGGGCCGGTTGTGTCGCTGGCATCGAGGTTAAGCTCGGCTAGCTTGGCCCGGGTTGCCGCTAGCACATCACTAGTCAGGCGAATATCGTGACTTTTGTGTCCGCTAGCCCGCTCCAGCTTAGTTACGCCCAATCTAAAATCCGGTTCTTTTGCGGCTAAGAGCTGCGATAAGATTTTGGTCATTTTTCTTTAACTCTAACTGGCTTAATTTTAGCACAAGCGGCTAGCAAATTAACTAAGTTAGAACTCGCTAGCGCGGTACCAATCTGGGGCGCTGCGCAAGTATTCTTCTAGTTTTTCTTGGGTCAAGAGACCGGCCTGGGCGCCAACAGCCTGACAGACGCTCATTGAGTTAATCGGCGCCCACTGAAGCGCGCCTTCGATATTATTACCTTTAATAAGTGCCGCAATGAATGTACTAGCGAAAGCATCACCCGCCCCTGTCCGATCAACTGGAGGCGCTGGGTCCGGATAAAGCGGCATTTTAAGACGCGTCTGGCCATCGCTGGCGTAAGCGCCGTCTGGACCATCGGTAACTACCACGATCTTGGGCCCTAGCGCATGCAGTTTATCGATGAGATCGTGGACGTTTTCGTGGTCACCGCCGCCGACCGTGACGGCTTCCTCGCGATTCAAAATCAGAGCTTCACTTCTTTCATAAATGCGGTGTAAACGTTCAGCGCCGGCCTCCATCTGAAAAGTCCCAGGGTTAAAAGCTAACTTGACATCCGGGTTGGCATCTAGCCAGTCAGAAACTTGGTCGTGATAGAGCAGCGCGTGCTCTGATATTGAGCTGAAGTAGACCCATTTTGGAACCTCGTTTGGTCGAAGGTTCGGCCAATGATAATCATATTCTTCATGTTTAATTAAGATTGTCCGCTCGGCGCCGTAGCGCAAAACGAAATGATAATTGCTCTTGTTCTTTGGGTTCACTTTGACAAAACGATGATCGACGCCCTCGCGCTCCAGCACTGCTAACATATCACGGCCAATCTGGTCGCCGCCAATATTGGTAGCGAAAGCACTCTTCAGGCCCAGTCTAGCAAAGCAGACGGCCGCGTTGGATGCATTGCCGACAGCTGGCACGACATCGTGGTGATCGAAGGGGATCTTGGTACCAAATGGGATCGCCAGAAAAACACTGCCATCCTTTTCATGCTCAACTTTTTCTTCTTTTTCGAATAGCTCAATAAAATCATCAGTCACTATGTCACCGATACTGACTACATCTGGTTGATCCGCCATTTTATTTTCCCACCTCTTTATTATCTAACTTCTTAAGCTTATTGTACCACGGCCTTGTCAGCGGAGTTAAAGTCGGCAATTTTTGACTCGACGACGGCTTGGACAGCTCCCACGACGTCTTTGGTGATTAATTTAGCGACTGAATACTCGCCAGGGTTGTCGGCTAGCGATTTTTCGAGTGCTTTGCGGTAGGCGTAGCGCATATCAGAGTTAATGTTAATTTTTGTAACACCGATTTTGACGGCGTCCCGGAAATAGTGGCCAGGGGTACCGGAGCCACCGTGCAGGCTAATGTTGCAATCGATCACGTCGCGGATTTGCTGGAGCAAATCGAGGTGTAATTTTTTCGGCACCGGATATTTGCCGTGCAGATTGCCGACAGCGGCCGCGAATGTGTCGATGCCAGTCCGCTCCACGAAGTCGCGCACGCCCTCCGGCGTCGAAAAGGTCTTTTTGATTTCTTCGTAGTCTATCGCTTCGTTGTGCAAGTTAGAGCTGCCGCCGAAATAATGCGGCTCTGATTCGACCAGCGCCCCGGTCAGTTTGGCATAATCGACCACCTCTTTGGTCGCAGCAATAATGTCGTCAGTACTGGCATCGTGGTTAGCCTGGCTAATATCGACGTGGATGAATTCGAAGCCGGCTTCAATGCCCTTTTTGGCGGCCTCGACCGACGGCGAATGGTCAAGATTAATGTACATTTCGACACCATATTCGGCCTTGATGTTGTCGACGAGATCACGCACATTATCGAGGCCAATGTCATCAACTTCGCCCTGGCTCAGTTCGACCAACACCGGCGCCTGATGTTTCTGCGCCGCCATGGCCACTGCCCGTAAAGTCGGCTCGTCGTCGAGGTTGAAGGCGCCAAAAGCCCAATGCTCGGCACGAGCCGCAGCCATACGCTCGCGGGCAATTTGGCAGTTCCGGCGAATTTGATTGAGTGTCAATGGCATTTAATTTTATTCTAACTGCTTACGCTTCATTTTGCCAACTAGCGCCAAAACATCACGGTCAGGCCGATGAGCGCGGTCAATGCGCCAGCGGTTTTTTGCCAGAGCTTCTGGCGTTCCTTGAGGAGCCAAGCCCCAAGCAGCACTACGATAATAATTTTGAAATTAGCGATGACCGTCACAAGCGCCACATTATTGCTGCGAATTTCGGACAGCACGAAAGCGGCGCCGCCAACACCCTTCACGATGCCAAGCGCCACCAGCCAGCGCAGTAAACCCGCCTCTTTGAGCAATTTGAGCTGGCGCGGTTGTAGCAAGATTGCCGCCGCGACCGATGCCAGCATTTGCCAGCCCCAGCCATACACGATATAGCTGGCACTGTCCATATGCTCAAGCAGCCATTTTTCGTTAGTGATAGCGGCACCGTAAAGCAAGCCAGCGATGAGGGCAAAGCCCAGGCCGTACAGCAAATTGCGCCGGGATACTTTGGTATTTTTGGCCTTCAGCGCCAGCGTGCTGTAAATAATCGCCGCCAGCAAAATTACCGCACCGCCAGCTTGCCAGACAGACAAATCTTCATGCAATGTCAGCGCGGCCATACCAACACTAAACAGCGCATTCAACGTATTAAAAATCGTACCGGTGGCGGCATCGACATACGTCAGCGATTTATATGTCGCAACGTTGGTAAGCGCAAATAAAATCCCGCCGCCAACGAAGCGCCAAATATAATTCAGCAATACGTGATTATCAATGGAACCAAGTAGTGGCAGGAGTGCCAGGCCAGAGAGCCACAGAAAAATAAATGAGCCGGCATTGATGATAAAACTGGCGCCGGCATAAGATTTATTACGCCCGATGAAACGCATAATAATCATGCTGAGCGCAATAAAAAATGCGTTAGCTAGAACGAGCGTCTGCCAGTTCATCTACTTCTTGGCTTCAATGACGTGATGGGCGGCGATGCGGATGTGTTTGGCGTCGAGGCCGAAGTGCTCTAGTAACTCGTTCGGGTCGCCGGATTCGCCGAAGTGGTCTTTCATTCCGATTCTTTCTAGCGACGCGGGGTGATTTTCCGCTAGCAGTTCGGCAATGGCGCCGCCGAGGCCGCCGTTAATTTGGGCTTCTTCGGCCGTGACGACTACGCCGGTTTTTCTGACGCTCTTTAGAATTGTTTCGGTATCAAGCGGCTTAATTGTCGGACAATGGATGACTTCAGCGTCAATGCCGTCTTTCTTAAATAGCTCTTCAGCAGCCGCTAGCGCGTGATAAGTCATCGTCCCGGTCGCGATAATAGTTACCTCGCTGCCGGGCGCAAAAACGTAGGCTTTGCCGATTTCAAACGGCGTCTCACTAGTTGTAACAATCGGTGTAGCCTCGCGCGCTAGACGCATATAATTTGGCCGGCTGTCTTTCGCCATCGCGAGCGTCGCTTTTTCGGCTTCGACGCTGTCACATGGCGCAATCACAACCACATTTGGCAGCGCGCGCATCAGCGCTAAATCTTCCAGCATTTGATGCGTGGCGCCATCCGGGCCGACAGAAACGCCGGCGTGGCTGCCAATCAATTTGACCGGCTGATCATTCAGGCAAATTGTCGTCCGAATTTGCTCCCAGCAGCGCCCGGGCATAAACGCCGCGTAGCTAGACACAAACGGAATTTTTCCCGCGGCGGCTAAGCCCGACCCAACTGTCACCAGATTTTGCTCGGCCACACCAATTTCCACATAACGGTCTGGAAATTCCTTAGCAAATTCGCCCATCTTGGTCGAATCAGTTAAGTCCGCACAAGCCGCCACGACATTCTCATTCCGTTTGCCCGCCGCTACCAATCCACGTCCAAACCCAGCCCGAATCGGTTCGCTAGATAGCTCGCCGTCCAAATTAGCTAAGTGCATATCAGCCATTTGTTTCCCCTAACCAAGCGAATATCCTGGTTCTTGATGGGTTGCAAGCGCTTCCCGAGAAAATCATATTTTCTCGGCGAAAAAGCACACACCAAAAACAAGGATACGAGCGTCTACTCATGTTCGCTCCGGATTTTGCCTTGTAGAGTTCGCAGCTCGTGCAAGGCTTGTTTGGCCTGCTCGGCGTCCGGTGGCTTGCCGTGCCAGGTGAAATCGTATTCCATAAAGTCCACGCCCTTGCCCGGTACAGTATGAGCGACAATCATCGTCGGTTTGTTTTCGATGGCTTTCGCCATATTGACGGCGTCGATAACAGCTTCAATGTCGTTGCCGTCGATCTCGAGAACGTGCCAGCCGAAGGCCTCCCACTTGGCCTTGAAATCTTCCAGCGGCATCACTTGCTCCGTCGGGCCGTCGATTTGAATGTTGTTGCGATCGGTAAACACGATTAAGTTTGCTAGCTTTTCCTTGCCGGCTAGCATCGCCGCCTCCCAGACGTTGCCTTCATCTTGCTCGCCGTCGCCCATCACGACATAAACCCAGCGATCCTTTAAACCGTCCATTCGATGCGCCAGCGCAATACCGATTGCCTGAGACAAACCTGACCCGAGCGGTCCACTGGTCGTTTCGAGCCCCGGCAAACGAACTCTTTCGGGGTGGCCCTGCAGCCGCGAACCTAACTTCCGCAACGTCGCTAGTTCTTTCTTATCAAAGTAGCCAGCCTCCGCCATCGCGGCATAACGTACCGGCACGCAGTGGCCGTTACTTAATACCAAAATGTCGCGCTCACCCCAGTCAGGATTCTTGGGATCGTGCTTCAGAATATGGAAATACAATGCCGTAAAAATATCAGCGAGTCCCAGCGGTCCGGCACTGTGCCCGCTACCGGCCGCCAGTAACATTTTGATGATATCTTGCCGGATGATGTCAGCTTTTTCTTCCAGCTCCTTCAAAGAGTATTCGGGCATTCTGCTTACGATTATAACAAAATCGTCATCAGCCATTGCCCTATAGCTTGCGCTATCTAAATTTTATGGTATATTTAAAAATATGCTTCGTAGAATTATCGAAGCTCCTATCGAGGAGCCAAGTCTTCGCGCCGCCGAAACGCCGGCCAGTTGTCTGCCACACTATTGCCTGGAGGCAGGACGTTTAGCTAGCCGTGAAGTGATCGACCATACGGAAGAATATGAGCGCCTAGTCGAAGCTGCTGACGCATTTTATAACCAACAGCGCGAAATCGAGGCCGGCGTGGCCCAGCTGAAACTTGACTGGTTTTCATACATTGAAGAAAACGATACGGACACCCGCAATTCCCGTCGTAGCTTTCGCCGAACTAAAGAGCAGCAATTCGGAACTGTCTCGCAAGACGCTTTTGAAGAAGTTAGGGGAGCGCTAGAAAGTTCATTTGGACCCGAATGGGACGCTATCCCGGCACGCCTGGAAGAGCGAAAAAAGTTCAACAATTTCTTCGGCCACTTACACAAAAAGGAAAAACCACCGCACGACAAAATAAATATGAAAAATCTGGAAAAGGTCGGGTTATTTGATGCTCACTACAAGCTAGCTACTAGCCAGCTGCTAGCTCGCGGTGAACTGGCGCTTTTCTACTGTGAAGCGCCCGACGCAGCGCAAGCCTTATTCCAGCCCGATAATCTGAGTTCTTTGCCTGTAGCGCTTCAGCGGCTGGCTGCACTTGATATCTCTAAGGATGAGGCTAGTGTCATCCTTAACCACCAGCTAGCGACGGACAACGAATTAGGACCAGAACTTTCGTCAGGTGAACGTCTGATGCAATACCTATCGTCTGGAAACGCCACAAAAGAAGCCAAAGCCTTTTTCAAAGCCGTCCGGGTTGGTGCCGCAGCCACCGGCGCTACCACCTGCCCATTCAACGAGTTCGGACTGTGCCGACAAGTGCTGGAACGCATTGACCTGAGACAATTGCCACCTCAAATTGTTGCTGACATCGAGCGTAGGGAGAAATTCGGACGGCATAATGACCGTCCCCGTTTTGACCGATTTGCCAAGAGCATTCGTCTAGGGCTTTACGACCCCACAGCCAGTATAGTTAGTGGTATAGAAATTGAACCAAGCCCGAGAGGAAATGGCCCCAAACGCCAAAAACAAACAGACGTCGCCCCCAAAACAGCCGATTTAATCCAAAACGGAGAAGCAGATATCAGGCCAGCACGACTACAAGTCGGGTTGCTAGGCGGCGAGCCCATTACCATTGATACCGATGACGGAGCCGCGTTCGATAAAGCACTCGACCAGCTGCTAGCCACCAAACTTTTCGGCGATTATATGAAAAAACACCATTTTAATGGTATGAGCGCATTTATGCGACAAGCCCTAAGTGCCATTTTGCAACCAGATGGGCGGCGTGGAGGTAGCGGTATTAAACCGCTAGTCGACGCTCAACCTCTTCACCGCGACGGTATAAAACTGCAAGTTTGCGAGCTAGCCGTGCAACAGCACCACGGGCTCCACGGTGGTAGGACCGCCCGCAACACCCGTATCCTCTTCGCTCAGGGCGGAGTCGATGGCGTCAGGAAACTACTACTACTAGATGTACAGCAAAAGGAAGACGTCAAGAAACGTAATCTCCTGCGTGCTTTCCGGTAAAAGCCCTGTACTTGTTAGCTAACCGCGGCAAGCAGCGATTGGTAGGCGGCTTCGGGGTCTTTGGCCTTCTGAATAAAGCCGCCGCTATTAATCACTTCGACGCCGGCGCTGGCGATTTCGGCGACATTCTTATCATCCACGCCGCCATCCCAACCAATTTCCAGCGTAGGCTTCAGCTCTTTCAGCTCTCGAGCTTTATCCAAAAGTTTCAAATCGGCGTGACTTCCGCCCTGATGTCCTAAATTACCAGAAAAGATCAGCACATGATCGATAAAGCCCAGTGCCGGTTTGATCGTGCTCACTGGTGTCTTTGGCAACAAAGCTACACCGACTTCCACGCCGTGATGGTGCAGAATGTCCGCAAAACCGACGAAATTGCCTTCGGCTTCGGCGTGAATTATGACGAGTCGGGGAGACAGCGCCAGGATCGCATCCCGGTAAATTGTCGGCCATTGGTACATTATATGTAGGTCGATTGACCGGTCAGCAGTCCACCAAACTTCATCCAGATTTATCAGCTTGCGCGGCGCGAACTTGCCATCCGCTATATCAATATGAATCCGTTGTGCTAACGACGCCGCTAGCTCTAGCTGCTTACGGTAATCCTCGGAGTTATCGGCTGTTATCGTAGGGCAAATCGAGACCATAGCTCATCAAACAGTGGGAGGTAATTGCTCTAGAAGCCGCCCCACCAAAGCCTCCTGATCAGTTATTTTTGCCTCTCTTGTCCAACTGTCAGAATCACACAGTTCTTCGTGAATTTCACCGTTGCCATCAGGGTCAACACGGACATGATCGGTTACATCCCGGCCCAGGTCATCCTTTCGGTCAGCGCTAATTAGCAGCCAACCTGCAGTCCTTTTAATAGTTACTCCTTCTGGGAGTCCCCTCTTGTCGCGGTCCAGTTTCAGATAACCTTCACCCCGTGATAGCAATGTCTTCACATTTTCGCCAAACTCTAGAGTCGCCATTGTTTTTGTCTCCCTTTAACTAATAGCTTAAGCGTAGTCCTAACTGGTCAGCTCGTCAAGCTGTTGAAGCCGGCGCTTAAACCTCGGAGCAGCGGCGAAGGGCGTGTTTAGCCAAACATTCGTAATAACTTCGGCGGTTCTAGCATCGATCAAACTGGATGGTAGGCAGAGAATGTTGGAATTGTCATCGTTGCGACTGAGCCTGGCTTCCTCCACGTCCCAGACCAAGCTAGCGCGGATTCCCTTGTAGCGGTTGGCCGCCATCACCATTCCCTGCCCGCTGCCGCAGATTAAAATTCCCTTCGGATCGGCTTCGTCGCTCGCTAGCATAGCGCTAACGACTCGGCCAGCGAATTGCGGGAAATCATCCTCCGGCTTTAGCTTTTTGTCGCCTTCGTCAACAATCTCGTAGCCTGACCTCTTTAAAAATTCAGCCAACTGCTTTTTCATTTCAAAGCCATTGTGGTCCGCACCAATAAAAACTTTCACGCTATCGCCTCTTTCTGACTAAACTAATTAGTAACGGAATCCAGCCTAGAAAGAAATAAATTTCCCCTAGAAGACTAACAATATTTACTAGAGCACGCAGAGACGATGGTAGCTGTAAATTGTGCGTTGCAAGCTGAAGAATAATTGACCCCGGCAAAGCGATTACCCACAGCACAACCCATTTGATCCAGCGTTTTTTTGTGGCAATCCCAGCCGATACCGATGACGCACTGTAGGCTTGCTGGGAGTGGGTGGAATCTGTGGAAGGAGAGAGCTGCACGTGACCGTTCGGCGGGTATGGTGGCTGCGTAGGCGTGATAGGCTGGACGCTTGGATTCTGTAGTACGGGGTGGGACGGCTGAGCTTGAGTGGGCTGATACGGCTCTTGCGGATTCATAGCTATTCGTGATTGTGCGGCTCTTTGCCGTGAAGGATACGGCCAATATCAGCCGTAACTTCGACCAAGCGGTTAGAGTAACCCCACTCGTTGTCATACCAGGCTAAGACTTTTAGCAAATTGCCACCGTCTACCATCGTCAAATTCAAATCCACAATCGCCGAGTGGCTGTTGCCGATAAAGTCGCTGCTCACTAGTTCCTCCTCGGTAACATCAAGGATGCCTTGATAGAATGGCTCCTTCGTGGCCTTTTTGAAGACTTCGTTAACTTCTTCGACGGTAACATTGCGTTTTGTAACAATTGAAAAGTCAGCCAGTGATACAACAGGGGTGGGCACGCGGATTTCGAGCGCCCCCATAACCCCATTTAGCGCCGGCAGAGCCTTAGCAGCCGCAATCGACGCTCCCGTAGTGGTCGGTGTGATATTTTCGGCGCCAGCGCGGTCCTCACGCAAATTCTTACCCGGACCATCCTGTAAGTGCTGGCTGGCCGTGTAACTGTGAATCGTGGTCATAAACATCTTTTCGATACCAAAATTACTCTCGATTACCCCCGCCACTGGCGTGATGCAATTGGTCGTACAGCTCGCATTACTGACGACGTCTTCAACTTCGTGCAGTTTGTCATCATTGACGCCCAGCACTACTGTCGGAGCGCTGTCGGCGCTCTCACCCTTGGCTGGAGCACTAATCACCACTCTCTTCGCACCAGCGTCTATATGTGCTCTGGCTTTATCTGGTTCCACGAAGAAGCCGGTCGACTCGATAACTACATCGACATTCAAATCTTCCCAGGGTAGCTGTGCCGGGTCTTTTTCGGCCAGCACTTTGATGTGCTTGTCGCCAACGATGATGTTGTTCTCGTCGTATCCCACGTCCTGATTGTAAGCACCATAGGTGCTGTCGTGTTTAAGTAAATACGCTAAGGTTTTGGTATCTGTTAAATCGTTTATTGCGACGATCTCACAGTCGTCGCGCTCAAACGCAATTTTAAAAGCGTTCCGCCCAATCCGGCCGAAACCATTAATTGCAACTCGTGTTTTCATTCGCCCACCTTTCTGCCTAGATTTTGCTTATTACGATTCTATTTTAGAAGCGTAAGCGAGATTGTGCAACTAGCGGTGGTTACTGACGCCCTTATCGGGGTCGGCTTGCCAGCGATCAACTGATTCTTTGATGACTTTTTTGGCCTCTTCGATGTCACCCCAGCCGAGAATTTTGGTCGTGCCGGGCTTCTTCAAATCCTTGTAGTGAGCGAAGTGGTGCTCAATCTTGCCCCGAAACCGCTCACCGAGATCATCAAGATTATGAACAACATCGCCGGTGTTACGGTCATCGGTCGGCACGCAGATAATTTTGTAATCCATTTCGCCATCATCCTCAAAATTGAGCACGCCAACCACGCGAGCTTCCAGCCAAACACCGGTCGGAATCGGGTTGTCAGTCACGACTAGTGTGTCGAGCGGATCGCCATCTTCGTCGATTGTCTGGGGAATAAAACCGTAATTTGCCGGCTTCGCGAAGATGTCCGGCTCTACGCGGTCCAGCATAAAGCTCGCCGTACCCGTATCCCACTCGATCTTCATTGACGAGCCTTTCGGGATCTCAATTACCGTGTTAACTAGTCCGTTTTGCCAATCGCCCGCACCTAAAACTTGCATAAAATCAGCCAACATATCCTCCTTCGTTGTTTAATAATTGGTTTAAATTTATTGTACACTAATAGTGATGAAGGTAACTTTTAGGGGCGCTAGCGACGAGGCTAGCAATATCAAAACGTTCAAATTCGACAAGCCGGGCGGCTTCAGCTACATCGCTGGGCAGTTCATTGAAATGACACTGCCGCATAAGAATCCGGATGAGCGGGGCACCAAGCACTGGTTCACTTTGAGTAGTTCTCCTACCGACGATTTTCTATCAATTACGACAAAATTTGCAGAGCGTTCTAGTACGTTCAAGCAAACATTAGCCAAGCTCGAACCAGGTGCAAAAGTCGAAATCAGCGAGCCAATGGGCGATTTTATCCCGCCAAAAGACATCAGTCGGCCACTAGTTTTCGTCGCCGGCGGCATTGGCGTCACGCCATTTCATAGCATTATGGAATTTTTAGCTGCAACTAACGAGAAACGCAACATCCGGTTCATTTACGGTGTTAATAACGAGGATGAGATCGTCTTCCAGGACACTTTCGCGAAGGCGGATGTTCACGCCACTATTGTTGTCGGCGAGCCATCCGAGAGCTGGGGCGGCGAACGCGGGCGATTATCCGCCGAATTAATTATGGGCTTAGCCGAACCATCAGAAGATGCGCTGGTCTACGTTTCCGGCCCGGAGCCAATGGTCGAAATGCTGGAAAAATCACTGGTCAAAGCCGGCCTGAAACACGATCAGCTAGTTCTCGATTTCTTCCCGAATTATGAAAATGACCTCGCTAGCTAACAAGCGCAAAACCACCAACCGCACTAGCACGCTACTAAAAATCCTATTTTTTCTGCTGGCAACTACTTGGCTGGCAGCGCCATTTATTCACGGCCAGCACGTCGGTCACTTGCAATTTATTAGCGATTACGAAGGTGTTGGTCAGACGTGGTCCTGGTTGTTTCGAGCTAGCGATTTCGCCTCATCGATCGTTCTGATCGTGTTGGCAAGTTACCACCGGCTACTGCGCAAAAAGCCGTGGATTTTTTGGCTGCTCATTGCTTATGCGGTGTGTTCGGCGCTTGATTCATTTTTCCCGCTCGATTGCCGACACATAGCCAGCAAAGTATGCATAAGCCGGAATGATTGGAATACTTTAGCTCATTATGCCGAGAGCGTCGCGACGCCGCTAGTTGGCCTAGCGTTAATCGCCATCGACATTCTTAAGCAAAAGCGTCAGCACCTGGTGAACGGCATCTTTTTGGCTTTGCAAGTAGTCCTCGGCACATTTATGGCGATAGGGGAAATTTCCGGCCAGGCTGCGATCGTCCTCGAATATATTTACGAAGTTGCCATTGCGCTATGGCTGGCTTACTTCTTCGAGGCGTTTGAGCCGGAAACAGATAGGTCGCCTGGCAATCTTCATAAATGGTACCGCAACGGTTTGGCGATTTGGGTAGGGCTCGCCGGTGTTCTAGAAATCATAGTCGCGGCGGCGCATCTGCATTTGTATGGTCGCGGTTTCGCGCTCTATTTTGGCCAAAGTTCGGCTTGGCTGGCCCAGCAAGGTGCGATAGTCGGCGTGCTTTTGCTCTACCTCGCCCGGCAAATTCAGCGCGGCGAGCGGCGGGCAGCCTACGCGCTGATCGTTATTTTTGGCTTCGAGTTATTCAATTACAGCTTGGTTTCGCCGCACCGCGGGTTAGCCATTATTTATGAATTGCTGCTATTGACGGTGTTCCTGAGCCGTAAGCTATTTGATCGTAACATCGGCCAGATCAATTTATATAGGCGGCTGAACGACTTAGCTAGCCTCGTCGCCGGCGTCGCCGTGGCACTAGCCATAATCATAATTATCCTAGCGTCGGTCGGGCGGCTCGGCCGCGTTGAGAATATATTGAGTGGCGGCTCGCACTTCGCCGGAAGCGTTTTTCACCACAGCCGCCACTACGTCGGCCATCACGACCGCATCGGCGATACGTTAGTAATTCTAATATCGGCCACGGTGGTCATTGGCGCCTGGGCACTGTTTCGCCCGTACGGTTTAGCTGAAACTGCCGGCCGGGATGAGCGCGCTAGAGCGCGGGAGTTGGTGAAGAACTTTGCAGGTTCGAGCGAAGATTATTTCAAACTCTGGCCGCTAGGTAAAAGTTACTTTTTTTCGCCAGATACTAGCGGCTTCATCGCTTATAAAGTTGTTCGCGGCACGGCGTTCGCACTAGCCGACCCGATCGCCGACGACGCTAGCGCTCGGGCTAGATTATTAACTGACTTTGCTAATTTTTGCCACCAAAAAGGCTGGACAATTTGCTTCTTGCCGGTCGAGGAAACGCACAAAAAATTCTATGCGGACGCCGGCTTCAAGCTAATGCCGATGGGAGCTAACGCGCTAGTCGAAACCGGCAAGTTTGAGCGGGAAACTAGGCATAATAAGTGGTGGCGCTGGAAGCTCAACCGGGCGGCTAAAGCTGGCTACACATACGAATTCAGCCAGCCGCCGCACCGATCGGAATTGCTTAGGCGTTTAGGAAAAGTTTCGAACGCCTGGCTAGCTAGCGGGGGGCGGCGCGAGCAAGGCTTCGCGCTCGGTTATTTCGATGAGTATTACCTAAACCAGTGCCTAGTGCATTATGTTCGGAGTGCGAATGGCAAAATCATCGCTTTTGCCAACCAGCTGCCGGTGTACGTAAAAACCCAAACTACTGTGGATCTGATCCGCTATAGGCCGGGCGAGGATGCAGCGATGCCATTTTTGCTAGCCTCTATGATCGAACAGCTGACTCACGAAGGTGAATTTAGCAAGCTGGACCTCGGTTTCGTACCGCTAGCCCAATTGGGCAACAAAGCTGCTAAGCTAGCCCGCGCTGCCGGCAAAATTAGGTTCAGCGCAGCGGGACTGGAGCAATTCAAGAGCAAATTTGACCCCGACTGGCAAACCAATTACCTGGCATACAGCGGGGACATAGTCGACCTCGCCGCCCTCGCCCTTAAACTCGAATCCGCCCTGAAACCATAATTTTATTCGGCAAAGTGGGCATGGTCATTTAGTGTCCAAAGGCGCCAACACGGTTCCTCCTCGAAGGCATCCTCATAGCGAAGAACCGTTATCGAGGTATTTTCGATGCTGGTTAGGGATTTAAAACGCCGCAGTAAATCGCCATCGAGCTTGTCACCAAATAGGACTTTGGCTAGCACCGTCTGCAAAAAGAAACCGTGCGTCACAACAACCAGCTTTTGCTCGGGGCGAGCCTTGAGGAAATCCAGCGCTTCACTAGCCCGCTTAGTGATTGCATCAAAACCCTCGCCATCTTGAATTTGTGTCCCGGCCACGTACATACTAGCTTCCCACGCACGCCAGATTTTATTAGCTTCATCGTCAGTATATGGCTTGCCTTCAATAACTTTTGGCTTGCGCCGCTCGACGAAAAGTTCGGAAAACTCGATCGGTTTGCAGGTCTTTTCCGCGATGACTTCCGCGGTTTGGCGTGCCCGCAAGGTTGAGCTGCTAATCAGGCA
This sequence comes from Candidatus Saccharimonadota bacterium, assembly GCA_029288335.1. GTDB lineage: Bacteria > Patescibacteriota > Saccharimonadia > Saccharimonadales > UBA4665 > JARIHJ01. The sequence goes on along the minus strand of JARIHJ010000067.1, from coordinate 1,501 downwards.
GTCAAATTCCAGCTTGCTAACCCGAAGCGCTATCAGCGCAGCTTGTTTCTCGCCAAGCTCGCTTAGCGGGGAATCAATCGACTGAAAAACCGGGCTGGCGTTGTCGACGCTCTGACCGTGACGGACAAAGTAAACAATCTTTTTGTTTTGCGAAGTGTCGGGTGTGTCGGTCATACAGTTCTAGCCTATTGTGTCATTGGGGCGGTGACGGGTTCGGTGGATTCTGATTTTGGAGTTAGCTTGCCTTCGAGGTATTCACGAATAATTAGCGCGGCGGTAGCACCTTCTCCAGCGGCGCTAGCGATTTGCATCGTCGAGCCGGAGCGGACGTCACCAGCGGCAAATACACCCGGAACGCTAGTTTGTAATTTGTCGTCGGTTTTGACGAAGCCGATTTCATCCAGCACCACACCGCTATTTTCCAAAAATTGAGTATTCGGCGACAAGCCGACGAAGACGAATACGCCGTCGGTCTCAAATTCTTTCTTTTCGCCATTTTGCGTACCGACGACTTTCGTAACCTTGCCGTCCTCGCCGACGATCTCATCAGTTGCCGTACCCAAATGGATCGTGACTTTGCCATCGTCGACAAATTTCTGCATCTCTTTTTGCAAGACATCGCTAGCGCGGACTTTACTGCGCACCAGAAGGTCAATATGGCTAGCAAATCTGGTCAGGAAAATTGTTTCCTGGAATGCTGAGTTACCGCCGCCAACGACTACCAGGCGCTTGTCACGGTAAAAGGCACCATCGCAGGTGGCGCAATAATGGACGCCGCGGGCATAGAACTCTTGCTCACCGGGAACACCGATCTTTTTGTAGTCCGTACCCGGCGCCAGCAGTACCGCCTTGGCTTTAATTTCGCCCTCGGTCGTCGCTAGTGATTTGTACTCTCCCTTGTCCTCCAGCCCGGTAACTTCGCCTAGCTCAATGACAGCCCCAAAGCGCTCGGCCTGCTTCTGCAACTGTTCCGCCAGCTTCAGCCCCTCGATACCCTCGGCAAAGCCCGGGTAATTGTCAATCAAATCCGTTACAGCTGCCAATCCTCCAACAACGGCGCGCTCAAACAGCACTGTATCAATATCCTCACGCGTGGTATAAACCGCCGCGCTCAGCGCTGCCGGTCCCGCGCCAACAATCACCAGGTCGTGAATTTTCGCATCACTCATTAATTCTATTTTAACAGATAAAGGGTTAGGCTAGTGCCGGAGCCAGTTGCTGAAGATTGTAGCCTACTACAACCTGCTGCGAATCGTCTTGCTTGGTGACCACTGTGACCGGCACAGTTAACGCGCCCGACAGCCGCTGCGCTTCAGTGCGGCGCTCCGGATGCTCGTCCAAATTGACGACGTCGTACTTGTTGCCTTTCACGTCCAGATACTTCTGCATCCGGCGGTAATTCATGCTGTCGGACATATACTTCGCGGCCAGCACGTTGATCATGTGATTCCAGCGCGTGTCGTCGCCGGATTTCACGCCGCCGTCGCTGATTGAAAAATAA
>JARIHJ010000036.1 GCA_029288335.1 Candidatus Saccharimonadota bacterium | reverse complement strand
TTTGGCTGGCTGTTCGTTCGGAATTTGGCAAAAATCTGTCGTCAATAGTACAATCAGCGCATAGACCTAAACCAAACGCAGTTTGGCATGGTCGTCAAATCAACGGAAAGAAACAGCTCGTCATGAGTACATCTTTCCGTTGTCATTGCTGGAAACGGCAATGGGCGGCTTCGGTCGTCGCTCGTGGCGGGCTTTTTAGTTCGCCATTATGCTAAAATTTTTACAACGGAACAAAGGAAATGCCAGAAAAATCTGAACTTATCAATTTGCGCATAGAAGAAGCAAAAAGCGGATTAGTTCACAGTGGTCTTAGTTGTATTGGGTTATTGGTTATCGGAGGTATCGTCACCGGCATTAGCTATTCACTGGCAAGCCCCGGAGGAACTTATTTAGCTACAACGGGTCTTTTCTTGTTTGGTGGGATTTCTGGAATTGTGGCTCTGTGGCGGTTATTTCAACTACTCTTTTATGTCGCTAAGAGAGGTAAAAAGCACCGACCAGTTGTTACCCCTAGCCATCACGTGCCAAATAAAACCCGAACCTGGGGAGATTTAGAATAATGGAAATAGCAAATACAACAATTCAGCAAAATTACATTAAACAAGTAAGGGCGCTAGAAGCGGAGATAAAAAAAGCCAGCGACGGCGAACTTGATCTTGATTTATTAGATGATGCCCAGAAAAAGCTCGATCTGCTTGCCGAAAAGTACCAATATAACCAGAAGATTGGCACAGCGATTTATAAGTTATACGAGCTACAAGCGACTATACATTATTTTAATGGCAACGATGCAGACGCGCTAGACTTTATAAATCAAGCAGTCGAGACTCATGGTAGTAACTATCCGAAAGCCGAGAAGTTAAAGGATCGACTTAGCGAGATTACGGCCATAACTACTAGGCCAGAAAAAGCGCTCTCAAAGTCAGAAAAAAACAAAAAGCTAAATGGAGTTGAAGGGTGGCTAGCTTTGTATGTGCTTGGACTGTTTGTTGGCGCAGGTATAACTATATTTAACTTTTTCAATGGTGGAATAGGTTTATCATCCTCTGATGTTGATAGTCTTAATCAATATCAGTCTGGCCTTGGCAATACTTTTCACACGCTAGTTACATTTGAAAATGTAGCTTTGGTTATATATGCCATCCTTCTCATATCTGCAATAGTACTCATTATTCGTAGAAAAAAATTAGCTAAGATAATTGCTATTGTTGGCATGCTTTTTGGGGCAGTTTATGCGATAACTGATTATGCGATTGCATCATCGTTGTTTGATTCGGCTAATTTAACCAAGTACGTACAGTCAACTCTCAGTAGCGCTGCCGGTAATGCGGGTAGAGATGTAGTTGTTGCTTTAATATGGACTCCGTACTTTCTTGTTTCTAAGCGAGTGAAGGCGACATTAACAAAATAGAAGGGCGTATGAAATTACCAGAAGAAAAAACCGACAAACATAAAAAGGCCAAGCAAAAGTCGCCAAAGTGGCTTATTGTACTTTGTATTTTTACGCTACTTATCAGCCTTGCTAGTGCTGGATTTTGTGTTTTAGTTTTGGCTGATATGCCGAATGAGATTGATAGCTATGTACAGGCGCACAAGCAAGAGCTAAAGGGCGACAAGGGTGATCGTGGCCCAATGGGGCCACGCGGTCTTACTGGTGCACCTGGTAGCAACGGTATAAACAGCTATGCACCTACTCACTGTTACAGCAGTGACTTGTTTGGCAGTGTTTCAACCGACTGTTATTAAAGATGTACCGCGTTGGCGGCAGACGGCGGCGTAGCCGCCGCGATGTTTTCGACGCTAGCTTTCATATTAAAGCCTAGCATTGAAGTCAGCACGGACGAAGCCCCGACGCCTCCTGGCATTTATGCCAAGTCGAACAGCCAGCCAAAATAATCTTTACTAAATTAAAAAAGAAATTCGGCGGGGGAAAATTCAAAAAATGCAAAGATTGTTTTGGCTGGCTGGGCGAGCGACAGCTTTGCTGGAACAGGCGGCGGGGCTGGTATTTAGCGCACGGGCTGCAATTTACCACTTAGCTAGCATTTTGAGATAAAATCTTCCAAAGATTTTACTTACTCCCTCGGAAAAGCCGAAGCCAGCTTCGCTTTTCTCTCACTTCGTCATAAAATAGGTTCTAGCCTCGTTGTAGAGAGGCACCAAATCGGGACAAGGTCGCCGCGAAGCGGCGGAAATAAGGCTGGCGCGGAGCGCCACCCAAATGTTTTTCTGGGGGGAATTCGGGAAATTGCGCGGCAGTAGCCGCGCTTTTTTGTTTGACCGGCAATGCCGGTTTTTGTTTGTTATAATGAAAGTGCATCCAACCGACAAGGTCGTCTTTTTTCATGGCCGTCCCAGACAATTCAAGGCGACTTGGGTTGGATGCAACTGGGGCGGTCATTTAAGTTTTAGGAGGGCTTATGAACGAAATATATTTTCTTTACGCAAGAAAATCTACTGATGTAGAAGACAAGCAAGTCTTGTCTATCGACGCGCAATTAGTAGAATTGCGGGAATTTGCCAAGCGAGAACAATTGAATATTGCCGCCGAGTTCGTTGAAAAACAGTCAGCCAAAGCGCCCGGCCGTCCAGTTTTCGGCAAGTTGCTAGCTGAAATCGAGCGCAGCGGCGGCAATATTCTAGCGTGGCACCCGGATCGGCTAGCCCGCAACTCTGTTGACGGTGGGCAGCTAATTTATTTGCTGGACAATAATAAACTTACTGGCTTGAAGTTTCCGACATTCTGGTTTGAAAACACTAGCCAGGGAAAGTTTATGCTTTCAATAGCTTTTGGTCAGTCAAAATATTATGTAGATAGCCTAGCCGAAAACACCAAAAGAGGCTTGCGCCAAAAAGTGCGGCGCGGCGAGTATCCAGGCAAAGCGCCGATTGGCTACATAAACGATATTCGCACTAAAGGTATTTTTATCGACAAACGCCGCGCGCCGATCGTTTTGGCGGTTTTCGAGTTTTACGCTAGCGGCGATAAACGGCTGGAAGAC